>JAHIKR010000063.1 GCA_018897415.1 Pseudomonadota bacterium | reverse complement strand
GTTTGGGAAATCAGAATGTTCTGATAACTCATCAATTGATTCTATACTGTCATTGGGAAATCCAACTGTTCCTCCATAATAATGGAACAATATTTTGTTTCCTTCCCGCCAATAACTATAAACTATGATTTCACTGCCGGACTTTAGCTTTATGATATAAGAGGCAATACAGGTTGAAGGAATTAGCAATAAAATTATTAATGGTAGCAGTTTTTTCATAACACCCTCAAAAATTATATGGGCGTTCTTATTCTTGATTGACACATAAGACTTGTTACTTTATTTTGAAATTAAGCGCAAACCTTAAAAATCAAAACTATAAATAACTATTTGCCAAAAATATTGACAAATTTAGCGTTTCGTTCCGAAATGTCGACGCTACCCTTATTCGAGAGATAAGGATTACAATAAGCAATAGGACTACCGAGCCTATCCGAAATGGCGGTTATAGGGATTACACTCCGACTTCTTTGATAACTCCTAGAAATCTTGCTTTGTAACATAATATCGCCTGAGCATTAAAGATAAGGAGGTCGATATGCCAGCTATAAGAATGATATACAATAATGAAAAAGGAATGGTCCTTCCTCTTGGGCTTATGTTCTTGGCTATTATAGCAATTCTGGGAACCACAGCGGTTATAGTAACAACAACAGACCTTAAAATTGGCAGCAATTACAAGACCAGCGTACAGGCCTTTTATGTGGCAGAGGCCGGAATTGAGAGGGCCAAGCTGGTCTTATTTCAAGGAAGTGATAATGGTTTGGACGATGAATTAGCCACAAAGACCATACTTGATAATGTTAGCTTGGGCAACGGAAGCTATACTGTACAAGTCGATGATAATAATGACGGAGATGGCGATCCATCTGTTGATAGTGATGGTAAGGTAATAGTTACTTCAACGGGCACGGCGCCAAACAATGCCCAAAGCGTGATAGAGGCAACAGTGGAATTGGAAAGTCTCTTTAGTAAAGCTGCCTTTGGTTGTGATGAGGTTCAGATGAGCGGGGGTGGTGTTACCGATAGCTTTGATTCGTCCATTGGCTCTTATGCGTCTCAGGCTGTGAATACGGATTCCTGGGGAAATATGATTGCGCTTTCAAACGGCGACGTGGGGAGCAATGGAGATATCAAGTTAACTGGGGGAAGCGCTGTGAACGGCGATGCCACCCCGGGTCCGGGATGTTCTGTCTCATCAAGTGGGGGTGGGGGTGTCACAGGATCAACAGCGCCTAATTCCAAGGTAGAAGACTGCACCCCGCTGGATCTTACCTCAATGATGAGCACAGCTTCATCAACTAATGATAATGGTACAATTCCAGCTTTGACAGATAAAGGGAAAGATCCATTTAAAACACCAGGAAGTCTTGACTTGCACCTGAGCGGTGGCGACAACATAGAGTTATCTGCCGGAACCTATTATTTTACTGATGTTAGTCTGGGTGGGGGATCGACCATAACCACTAGTGGAAAAGTTACGATTTATGTTGAGGGAAATTATGATATCAGTGGAGGGGGTGTCATCAATAGTGGCAATGCTACAAATCTGGCTGTTTATGTCAGTGGAACCCAGGCAAAATTAACCGGGGGATCTGGCACCGCTGGAGCCATCTACGCTCCTAATGCAGATGTATTAATCTCGGGTGGCGGAGAAATCAATGGTTCGGTCTTTGGAAAAACTGTCAAAAATAGCGGTGGTTCGGATTTTCACTATGATGAGGCATTAGGGAAAAAAGGACCATACCTTAGTGCCAAGATAGCCAACTGGCATGAGGTTTTCTAATGAGAATAACCTATCACTCGCTGTCACATCTGACTATCCCACCAGACAGGCATTACCCCCCCATGGGCGGTCTTTACCCTATCGCGAAATCTCGAAAGCTCGGTCTTTAAAGATTGCAACTTTTTAGCTTCCACCTGCATTTGTTCACTATCATTTTTTGCTTTTGCCTCCCTGAAGGCAGCACGAACACCATCGATTTCCGTTGTGATACGCATTTTTTCCTTAAGCAAAGCTTCTTTTTCAGGATGAGGCAAGAGCCGGGTCTCTTTTTCCTGCTCTGGTTCCGGTTTGTATTCAGCTTCTGCCTTGGCGTCTTCTTTTATTGCGGGTCGTGGTTCTTCCACTATATATGGCAGATCAGACTCCCTGATTTCCCTGACCAGGTCTTTTTCAATCCCGACAACTCCGCCGGAATAGTAAAATTTTATCTGACTACCCTCTTTCCAATATTGATAAGTTATAAATTTCGAGCCATTTTTTAACTCAATAAGATAAGAGGAAAAGCAGACAGATGGACATATGAGAAAGATGATAGTTATTATTACTGCGATATAATTTTTCATAAGATGAACCACCCCGCAGCAAGCTTCGGGGAATTAAACCCAACAATTCACGAAAATCTGTGTAATCTGTGTAATCTGCGGATTAAATTTAAGATACATAATTTCCTTCATTCTTGATTGACACATAAACCTTGTTACTTTATTTTGAAATCAGGCGCAAGATTTTATAATCATAACTTGTAAGCTTTCAAGTTGAAGTGAACCTTGAACCCTGAACCCTGAACCGTTAATAACAAGAGGAATATGCATGAAACCTATATATCTTGCGGCAATAATCAGTTTTGTCTCAGGATTTTTAGGGTATATAATATTACAATTCTGGATACGCCCGATTTTAGGATACCAGAAGATAAAAAATAAAGTAGCGTTAACCATTAAATATTATTGTAAATCCAAAAACAATAAAGATATTGGTGAAAAAATAAAGTTGCAGATGAAAGAAAAAGAATGGGGTAAAGCAAACAGGCAGAATTCCGTTGAGCTTTCTGCGAGCTACAATGAAAATTTGCCAAACTGGTATAAAATGCTTTTAGATAGCAGGGGTGAATCTCCGATTGATGCCTCTAAGCACCTGATGATACTATCTAATACCCGCAATTATGGTCATATGGAAAAGCATATGAAAGAGATAAAAAATTACTTGAAAATCAAATAAAAAGCCCGACCATTTGTCGGGCTTAAATTTTTGGCTCCCCAGCACGGACTCGAACCGCGGACCCAGTGGTTAACAGCCACTTGCTCTGCCAACTGAGCTACTGGGGATAATTTAATATGAAACGTTTTTATCTCCTAAAAATTTGATTGAAGTCAAGTAAAATATTTGTCTTTTTTAGGAAATTGTAACATCTCCTTTTAGTTTTAAAGAAAGCTCGTCAAGTTGAGCCTTGCTCGTTTCTGCAGGTGCATTTGTAAGAAGACATGCGGCCTTCTGGGTTTTTGGAAATGCAATAACATCACGTATGGAAGGCTGTCCGCAGAGAATCATAACCAGCCTGTCAAAGCCAAATGCAATGCCTCCGTGCGGGGGAGCCCCTGAATCAAGTGCTGAAAGCATAAACCCAAACTTTTCCTCATAAGTTTCCCGCTTCATACCCAATGACTCAAACACTTTTTCCTGTTGGTCCTTTTTATGGATACGTATGCTCCCGCCACCAATCTATGAACCGTTTAAAACAAGATCGTAGGCCCTGGATCTTACGGCAAGGGGGTCATCTTTCAAAAGTTTTAAATCTTCTTCAAGGGGAGCTGTAAAAGGATGATGCAATGCTTGTAGCCTTTTTTCTGTTTCATCATATTCAAGCAGAGG
>JAHIKR010000062.1 GCA_018897415.1 Pseudomonadota bacterium | reverse complement strand
GAATTATCAAGGCGATTAAATCTTTCCTTATCAGGGGTAAGTTTGTCTGTGAAGCGAGGAGAGAAAATAGTACAAGAAAAGGGCTACAAACTAATCGACCATTAGGCCTAAAACTGCAAAACTAAAGGGCGTCCCCAAGTTCCATAGCTCGAGGCTAATTGGGTCAAGCAAAATGGGTAGTTGTTGGGTGAGGGGCTTATAATATGAGCCACATAATAGCACCTTTGAGGTGGAACTCATATAGAACTGAGACGTTTTCTTGTGTCCCTCAAGACAAGTAGAAAGGTGTAAGAGGAATTGCAAGGTGTCGAACTGTTTTGATGGTATAAAAGAGGAGTTTTACGAGTTGCGCAACTTCATCTTGGGAGATTTGCGCATCCTTCTTGATTCACCGGTCGGGGGCAACTATGCGGCGGCGCTATTGATCACGAACGCGTGTGAAGTTATCGGGCCTTTGCGCTACGAAAACAATGGTGAGCGTTAGTTCTTTAAGAACTACCTTATACCGAAGACTTGGCGCTCGGTAGCCGCTTCGGTCTATGACGCGTTAAGAAATGGTTTGGCCCACTCTTTTTCGACCAAAACCATCATGCAAATCAACGGTACCTTAAGGTGGAAAGGAGCCGCATGGTTTGCCTGACAGCGGTTGTGCTTCACGAAGGATCTCGGCCCACCTCTCAGCTGTAAACGGTTATGCGGGAACCTCTTTCAGTTATCGCAGGAGCAAGAACTTAATGGAGCTTTTAGCTGGGTTTCTACTGGGTATTTTAGCATCAGGCATCGCTGCACTGGTTTATGAATACGCCTCTCGACCTTTCTTAGAGACCGTGACAGATGACTCGGGGAGAGCACAAGGCCAACTACCTGACGCTAAACCGCATGAGTTCTATCATCTTAAGGTGCGCAACCGACCGGCCAAATGGCCTCTTCCCGGGCGCAAACCAGGTTGGTCATCCAAGGCAACTATTGAGATTTTCAACACAGATGGCAGTCGTGTCATCGAAAATCCAATCCCTGCTCGTTGGACATCTCAGCCTGAACCATTGATACCAATTCTTCAGGCTGGACAACCTGCGAATCTTCTCGACCCTGCTAAAATAATTACTGGACGAAGGTTGGATGTTCATGGCCACGAAGATCAGCAGCTTTCAATAGCAATTAAGTTCGAAGGAGAACCAGAGTGCCACATATTCAGTAATGAGAGTTATCAATTCCAACGGTGGCGGAATCCCGCTTGGTGCCTTAAGACTGGAACCTATCGATTACGTGTTACCCTATTCTACGAACGCGGGCGGTCACAAAATGATTTTGAGCTGCGAAATTCGGGTCCAAGCCGCAATGACTTGCGAATAAGCAATTGGGCGCGCTAATATTTACAGGGGATTTATCCCTGCTTGCGATATCTGCTATACCACAAAGTGATGTAAAAATATAAAATCATTATTTTATTGACACAATCGAACTTTTAAAATACGAAATTAAGATAGATTCTCTTTTGAACCTGGCACTCTATCAGATCTTAATTGTGTGGCACTTATTATTCTGAACACTTCCTTCTCGATTCGCGTTTCATGTTCTAATTTTGTTTGTTTCCAATTCGCAACTTCAATAAGCCAACGTCTATATGGAGGTTATTGTAATAAAAAATCTCAAATTTTGGATGCCAATTTTTTGATGGAAATTGGAAAAATCGGTTAGATAGCCATGACCAGATAGGAGAAAAGCTATGGATGAGATCAACGAAAAAGACCAGAAAACGACGGAGGACAAAATTGGAAGACGAAGTTTCTTTGCAAAGACCTACAAATATTTTCTCGGTTTTGGTGCGTTTACGATTGCATCGCTTTTTGGGCTGAAACAGGATGGAGAAATTAGTCTTGGTAAGATGAAGAATGCTGAAATCGGATTTTCTGAAGCACATGGAACGTGCGGATACGGCATGGGCTGTAGCGGTGGTGGCGGACAGTGCGGATACGGCATGGGTTGTGGCGGCGGCGGCGATGGCGGCGATGGCGGCGGTGGACAGTGCGGATACGGCATGGGCTGTAGCGGTGGTGGCGGACAGTGCGGATACGGCATGGGCTGTGCCGGAGAATAATATCAAAAAGTGTCTATTCTTAAGCGACAACTGAAACTCCCAAATGATATCGTAAACAAAAAGAAGGGCGACAAGGTGCTATTCTTGAGTCCTTCTATGCCTGATTGGATAGTGGTTAGCCAAAATGGTGCCGCTATTCTCCAATTATGTAACGGGAAAAGGACTGTAGA
Source organism: Pseudomonadota bacterium (assembly GCA_018897415.1). Taxonomy (GTDB): domain Bacteria; phylum Desulfobacterota; class Desulfobacteria; order Desulfobacterales; family ETH-SRB1; genus B13-G4. The sequence continues at coordinate 4,736 of JAHIKR010000062.1, read as the reverse complement.
AGACATCTCTGATGCGTTGTCAATGTTTGGGCGAAAAGATTCAAAAGAAAAAATCATTAAATTTTTTGAAGACATTACTTCAAATACCACTTTTTTCTCACCGACCAATATAAAACCACCTAAGTATCAACCATACAAACTTCGCATTGTTCAAATCTCTTTAGTAGACGAATGCAACCTGAAGTGCATATATTGCTACGCTACTGACCGACCAGAATCAACAAACAAGTTAACACAAAAAAATCATTTCAAGTTAATTGATGACATTAATGGTATTTCAGAAAAAGTTGAAATTGTATTAACTGGCGGTGAACCATTATTGTCACCTTATATTTTCGAACTTGCTGAGTACGCAAAGAAACTCGGCAATAAAGTTCATCTACTGACTAATGGTATCCTAATAACTGAACAGAATGCCAAAAGAATTGCTGATATTTTTGATTTAGTAAAAATAAGCATAGATGGTAGCACTTCAGCAATTCATGAATTCCATCGAGGAAAGGGATCATTCGTCAAATCTATGAAAGCTATTGATTTACTTACACAACACGATGCGCCTCTCCAAATTGCAATGACTGTAACCAAAGAAAATATTCATGACATTGACGCCATGACGAAAAAGTTTGGCTCCCGCCTCACATTTGCACCTTTGTTTGTTGCAGGTCGTGCAAAGGCAAACAAAGAACTATCCATAACCGGAAAAGAATACTATGAAGCACTGTCTTCTGTGGATGGCGTTAAACCTTTAAGTTATTTATGTTCCTCTCTGGTAGCTTCTAAGCATAAGCCTATTATGAAATGTGCATTTGGTGATGCAGAAATCAGTATTTCTAATACGGGCGATGTATATCCTTGTCAACTTCTTCATTTTCCGCAGTTTTATGCCGGAAATATTAGAGAGCAGTCATTGCGATCCATTTATGATACTTCAGAATCGCTTAAATCATGTAGAGAATTGACTGTTTTAGAAGTGGCTGGTTGCAAAACTTGTGACATTCGTTTTATCTGTGGGGGTGGGTGTCGGGCAAGAACCTTTTATGAAAAGAATCGATTGGATGTTTCGGGCGATTTTTGTGAGTATGAAAAATTGGCATATATTAACGGCCTTTTTGAACTACATGAGTTTTAAAATAGAACAATCCTTCTTTTCAATTATGCCTTTCAGATCATTATATTGATTTGAACGAATTAGATCAATATGAAATTATCAACTCAAAACCTGCGGTTTCTGCTATGCGTCAAACATCTATCCTTATTCACAGATAGTTGCGATCTTTATATGAAATCAATACCTCAAGCAGCTTGAAATAAGTAAAAGAAAATGCCATTTTCCGGTTAGGCTTCCCATCTGCTTTGACAGGACACAGCTATTGTGCTAGCAGAATAACTACAAATAAAAAGCTCTAAAAGTTAATTCTCTGGGGGGATAACAATAATGAGCAAAGTAAAAACTAAAACAATTGTAGCAATTTTTTTAGTATTATCCTTTCTTTTTTCCTGTAGCAAAAATATTACAACAACCCCGCTTTCTATAGAACAAGATCGAATAAAAAAAATAGAAAAACAAAAAAAAATACTCGCTGAATTCTTAGAAAAACAAAAACTTTCTTCAAAGCTTGACCCAGAAGAAACATTAGTTAAAGAGGCATACGAATTTTATAAGAAGGCCGAACAGTCAACCGAATATCCCGAAGCTTTTCATGATCTGGGAACTGCAAATTTAAAAAGCATCGAGTTCCTTGAGAAAGCTATCGCAATAAGTCCATATTATCATGCAGCTTATTATGTTCTTGGTCTTTGTTATTCAGAAGTAGAAAATTATAATAAAGCAGAGGAATGTTTTCTAAAAAGCATAAAATATAAACCCAAACACCAAGATGGATATACTAACTTAGCTAATATTTATAAAAAGCAAAACCGATTAGATGAAGCGCTAAATTTTTATGACAAATCTTTGAAAGCAGGTCTTCCAGATGGCTCAATTTTTATAAATATTGGCGAAATATATCTAAAGAAGGGAGACTTGGAGAAGGCAGAGACTTTTTACTTAAAAATACTTAACCTTGATAAAGGCAAAGAATTTTATTTCGATGATATTGCGAGTTTTTACCTGAAGAAAGGAAATTTAAAAGAATCTTGGAAGTATTTAAAAGAGTCTTTCATCATTTGGTTTGAAGATGAAGATCTATGGGAAAAAATAGAACCATATAAACAATATCTCTCAGAAGATAACTTTTATGCTCATGTATCCGTTGGTTGCATCTATTATTCTTTTCAAAAATATAAGGAAGCAATAGAACATTTTGAAAAAGCATTAAAATTGAATAAAAGTGAATTCGATCAATATTACAGATTAGGAATGTCATATATTAAAATTGTCAAATATAAAAAGGCAGTATCATATCTGGAAGAAGCTTTAAAAAGAAACCCAAATCATTATGGTACAAACTTGCAATTGGGAATTATTTACGGTTTTTCAAATTTCTTCGCTAATTGGTCTGATATAAATACAGACTATAAGAGATCGGTAGAACTACTTGAGAAGGCTAAGCAAATAAATCCTGGAAATAAAGATCCTTATTATCATTTAGGCTCGACCTATCAGCTAATGAAAAAGTACTATGATGCACTTAGAGAAACGAGAAAGGCGTTAGATATTGAAAAGAATGTATCAACATTAATGCAAATGGGCTATATATATACTGAAATGCAAGACTACAAAATGGCTTTGGAATACTACAATCAGTCTTTGGCGTTGCTTGATACTTACTTCACAAGAAAATGCATAATTGAGACTCTTATTAATCTTAAAGAATATAATAAAGCCAAAGACTTTATTAAAGAATCCATAGTTGCTAATCCTGATTATGCAGATTTTAAAATAAAGTTATGTGATGTTTTTTTTGAAGAAGGGGAATACTTATCGGCAATAAAGCTTTATAAAGATTACTTAAAAAAAGAAGAGCCTAATAATTCTCATGCTCATTTTTATATCGCCTTGAGTTATCTAAGGTTGCAAAATTGGGATGAATCTGAATTTTGGTGGAAAAAGCATATAGATATTGAGCCAAAGGAACCGACTGCTTTCTATAATTTAGGCATTTTATATTATTCCACCGCAAAATATGACAAAGCAATAAAAAACTTTAATAAATACTTAAAATTCAACCCAAACAGTGATGATGCCAAAAGTCTGATAGAGTTTTGTCAATACCAAATTGATTTAGAAAAATTACCTGAAAAATTACGTGAACTGTCAAGAAGAGAAGGCGATATTGGCAACCTGGGGAAATTGCTAACCTGCGTTACCGAGCACAGGAAAGCTCATGATTTGTTAAACGATGGTGAAAAAGAAACAACTCCTAAATATGAAATGATTGGATCAAAAAAAATACTTACTTCATATAATGTAAGTTCTAAAATCTATGAATCCCAAGGGCACTTTGAAAAAATAGTAAGTGATTTAAATAGGATAAAATCCTCAAATAAAGAAATTAATGAAGTTACCAGACTGCTTGTTTTTGCAGCAGAACAAAGCATAGCTGGCATAGAAGAATATTCAAAATGTTTTTATATCAAAGCAAAAGATTACAAAGGCGAGTATGAAAAAGGGAAAGCTAAAATAAAGTTAGCGAACACTTACTTTGTAGACAGCCTTAAGATAATACGATTTGAAGTAGTCAAAAACAAATCTGTCTTTGACAAGTTTATCCTTGAATTCATTGACTCTAATATTAAATATTTCAGTTCTAATTAAAAGTATAATCAAATCGCCATTTTTCGGTTAGGCTTCCTACCTGCCTTGACAGGATGGCGACACGCAACCCTTCCCTGGGGTTAACACACCATACTTACAACCGACTTCAGGCTGGTTGTTATCTCACCATGGATTTATATTTCAAAGAACTATCGCCTCGTGTGCGTTAGGCGTCCATAAACTCTTTTTTATCGTGAGGGAAAATTCGCTTTTTATAGTACCTTTCTTGAAATAAAAGCAATCTTATTTCATTTAGCCCCCCTCTTTAAACTATAACGTCTTCATTATTTAAATTAATACCATAGTATTTGACATAGCAATATTCTTATGTCATATTAGAACGGTTCAACTTAAATAACGATTCTTTTAATTCACTTTGATTCAATTTGAGGGAGCTTCAGATGTCTCAGGATATTGAGAACTTTGTGGCAGGAAGCTATGAGCAACAGTATCAATACAAGAGTTTTCTTCCCAATATCATAAACTTACAGTGGAAAATATCTGATCCAGAGGTGCTTACCTTGATGGATGATGCTAACCGGCTTCTGGGCGAACTAAATGCATTTTCACAATTGATACCCAATGTGGATTTTTTCATTCGTATGCACATCGCGAAAGAAGCTACAACATCCAGCCGAATCGAAGGCACCCGGACAAATATGGAAGAGGCTTTAATTGATGAAAAGGATATCAATCCTGAAAGTCGAGACGATTGGCAAGAAGTACAAAACTACATTAAAGCAATCAATTTTGCGGTTGAAGAGTTAGAAAGGCTTCCTTTATCTAATAGACTGTTCAAACAAACTCATAAAATCCTGCTGCATGGGGTGCGGGGTAAACATAAGCGACCTGGTGAATTCCGTGTAAGTCAAAACTGGATTGGCTTGAGTTTAAAAAACGCAACCTTTGTGCCGCCTCACCATGAACGCGTCGTAGATTTAATGAGCGACTTAGAAATGTTCCTACATAATGAAGAGAT
>JAHIKR010000061.1 GCA_018897415.1 Pseudomonadota bacterium | reverse complement strand
GGTATGTAAAAATAAATGAATAATAAAATTTTTAAGGCGGGAACCTTTCAATTTGATGTCAAGCTTGGAGATATTGAATCAAATCTCGCAAAAGTTACCGAAGGGTTACATATTCTTGGAGACCGCGATGTTAATATGGCGGTGCTTCCAGAAATGTGGTCCTGCGGATTTGATAATCAAAATCTGCTCGATCACGCCAAACAAACACCATTTATCATCAATAAACTATCAAGCATAGCATCCAAATACAATATGCTTATAGCTGGTTCTCTGCCGGAAGTTTCAGGAAAAAATATTTTCAATACAATATATGTCATTGACACCAATGGTGAGCAAGCTGGCTTTTACAGGAAAATACATTTATTCCCCCTTACCGAAGAAGACAGATATTTTTCTGCAGGAAACCGAGCTGTAGTGTGCGATACTTCTATCTGCCCCATAGGTCTAATGTTATGCTATGATTTAAGATTTCCGGAGCTATGTAGATCAATTACTCTTAAAGGAGCCCTTGTAGTTATAATATCGGCACAGTGGCCAAGAAGCAGAATTAACCAATGGGACATTCTTTCTCAAGCAAGAGCTATTGAAAATCAAGTTTTTATTATAGCAACTAACAGATGCGGAAAGGAAAAGGGAATTGAATTTGGCGGCCGATCTCAGATTATTTCACCAACTGGTGAAATCCTTTCAATGGCTGAAGAAGGAGAATGCGCTTCAGTAGCTGAGATAAACCTTTACAAGATAAAGGAATTTAGGGATAAGATCCCCTGCTTAAAGGAAAGGTACCCTGATGCATACAATGTCTAAAATTATAACGCTAAAAGATCTTTTGGAAAAAATTCGCCTACTTCGCAAGCAGGGCAAAAAAATCGTTTTTACAAATGGGTGCTTCGATATTATGCACGTAGGGCATGTGCGTTACCTCTCTAAAGCAAAAGCAAAAGGGAAAATCCTTGTAGTCGGCTTAAATTCCGACAAATCTGTTAACACCATAAAAGGAGGTAAAAGGCCGATTATATGTGAGGATCAAAGAGCTGAAGTGCTTGCCAGCCTGTGGTGCGTGGATTATATTATTGTCTTTAATGAGCCTGACCCATTAAAACTGATTCAGGCCATAAAGCCGGATGTCCTTGTAAAAGGGGCTGACTGGTCAGAAGATAAAATAATTGGAGCTGACTTTGTAAAAAAAAATGGAGGCCAGGTTGTAAGAGTGCCGCTTGTTCCCGAAATCTCGACATCATCAATCATGCATAAAATCTTAGAAATATATCGATAATAGATGAGGAAAAAAGGACTTATGATGTGCTCTTAAAGGATAAAAACGGCATTGTATTTTTTCAGTTTCCCAACCTTGCAGGCTTTTCTGAAATCTGGCATGGAATTTTTACAAGAAAATGTGGTTATAGCAAAGAGCCATATAAAAGCCTGAATGTCAGTTTCGGGGTAGGAGATCATCCCGGAATTGTAAAGCAGAACAGAGATATTTTATGCCAATGCATCAAGGGAAAAGAATTCGTCTATGCAAAGCAAAAACATGAAGCTCAAATTATTATTTTAGCAAAAAACGACAAAGTCCGTATTAATACCCCCCTTGCTGGGGATGCTATGATAACTGATATTTTAAGCAAGTACCTTGTAGTACAGGTTGCAGACTGCCAATCATTGCTTCTATATGATCCTGCCCAGCATGTGGTCGCAAATATTCACTCAGGCTGGCGCGGCAGTATAAAAAATATAATAGGTAAGACGATAGAAAAAATGGAAAAAAGGTTTGTCTGTAAGCCAAAAAATATCATGGCAGGCATAGGCCCCTCTCTGGGGCCGTGTTGCGCAGAATTTGTTAACTATAAAGAAGAAATTCCAACTGACTTATGGAAATATAAAGATAATTATAATTTTTTCGATTTCTGGACTTTAAGTCGTGACCAGCTTCTTGATGCAGGTCTATTAATCGAAAACATATATTTAAGCAATATCTGTACTAAGTGTAATACTGACCTCTTTTTTTCCTTTCGTGTAGAAGGTACTACAGGAAGATTTGCATCTGTTATCGGACTGAAATAATTATCGCAAGTTAATATTATGATTCAGGAAAAAGTTAAAATTTTGTGGAACAACAAGATAAGTCCTTATTATTACAGAATTGGTTTTAAATGTCACAGTCAATACTCAGATGCAACACCCGGACAATTTATAATGCTTCGCTTTGCAGACCAGATTAATCCTCTTCTTCGTCGCCCTTTTTCCATACACAGACTTATATCAAAGGATGGGGCCATAGAAGCACTCGAAGTACTTTACAAGGTGGTTGGGAAATGCACTAAAAAGCTGTCAATGTGCACAGAAGGCGATATTATAGATATTATAGGGCCCTTAGGCAATGGTTTTATAACTTCGGATAATTACGATAATGTCTTTATCGTTGCTGGCGGGGTAGGCGTTGCCCCAATGCTCTTTTTGGCTTCATACCTGCAAAAAAACACTGACCTCTTAAAATGTACAGTATTTCTGGGAAGCAGATCAAAGCATGATTTGTTATGCAAAGATGACTTTTTAAGACTAGGGATGAAGGTTCTCATTACGACAGAAGATGGAAGTGCCGGCAGAAAAGGACTTGTTACTGATATTCTTGAAACATCGATTAAGGAAAACCATCCTGATATTATTTATGGCTGCGGCCCTACAGCTATGCTAAAATCTCTTACACTTATTTCGGAAACGCATTTAATACCATGCCGGGTTTCAATCGAAACAATAATGGCATGTGGTATTGGCGTCTGCCTTGGTTGTGCCGTGGAAAGCAAAAAAACACCAGAAAAATATCTGCATGCATGTCTGAATGGACCGGTTTTTGATACAAAGGCAATTAATATTTAATCTGATATGATAAATATTATATAGATGTGCTGCTGAATCAGTTAAATCTTAATCCTAACATATTTTTACATTGACTTGATTATAATCCTGTGTTAGAAGGCTAAATCCAACATGGTTTGATTTAAGCCTGTCTAACAGTCAGTGATAAGGCTTCACAACCATGAAAAAAGAATCAAGATCAAGAATAAAGTCTTGGAGAGAACTTGCATTTTACAGTAGTATCGGCTTGTCCGTAGCTCTCTCAATTTTTATTGGACTTGCCATAGGTCTCTACATTGACAAGAGATATAACACATCGCCCTGGTTTATGCTTATATTTCTTTGTTTGGGAATTGCGGCAGGTTATAGAAACATAGGACTTGCAATAAAAAAGAGCAGAAAATTCTGATAGAAAGATTGAAACTGTGGTTATTGAACAACGTCTCATAAAATTCATCACAATAACAAATTGGATCCTGTTCTCTATTGTCAGTATTGTCGGCTTTTTAATTACCACACCGGATTTCGCAAAGGGAATCATATTCGGAGGACTGATTGTTACAATAAACTTCCATATGCTTTACCGAACTCTTAAGAAGGCTTTCAGGCCCCCGAATTTAGGTTCACACAATGTTATTTTAGCCAAATATTATCTACGTTTTATTGCAAGCGGATTCATTATATTTGTACTTATAGCAAAGCATTATGCTAATCCGATAGGACTTCTTATTGGTCTTTCCATTGTGGTCGCAAGTATAATGCTTGCAACTATATATGAAATAAAAAAACTATTTTTCAAGGAGGCAATTTAAAGTGGAACATCCCTATTTATTTTTTGTCAAGTTTTTTGAGCTGATCGGGCTTGATCATTTTGCACACTCATATCCACATGTAATTTACTCGTGGGTTGTTATGATTTTTCTTATAGTTATAAGTGCATTTGCCTCAAAAGGCATAAGCATGATTCCTTCAAAAGCACAAAATGTTTTTGAAGTTATTATCTCCGGTTTGGAAGACTTCATGATCAGTGTCACAGGAGAAGAAGGCAGGTGGGTTTTCCCTGTAGCTGCAACTGTATTTATCTATGTTTTTACATGTAACATTGTAGGGCTTATACCGGGCTTTTTTCCACCAACCGCCAATCTGAATACAACTCTTTCATGCGCTCTTCCCATGGTTATTTTTACTCACATTATCGGTATTAAATACCATGGAGTAAAATATATTAAACATTTTCTTGGCCCTGTTTGGTGGATGATTCCCATCATTTTTCCGATTGAAGTAATAAGTCATTTAGCACGTATTCTCTCACTTACCGTCAGGCTTTTCGGTAATATTATGGGCCATGAACTGGTCTTGGCTATCCTTTTTAGTCTGGCAGGACTTTTCTTTGCTCCCCTGCCGATCATGGCGCTTGGTATCTTTGTCTGTTTTGTACAGGCGTTTGTCTTCCTTTTGCTTTCAATCATGTATTTTACCGGCGCAATGGAACATGCGCATTAAAAAATTATAAGCACTTTATTTGCTATT
>JAHIKR010000060.1 GCA_018897415.1 Pseudomonadota bacterium | reverse complement strand
GACCTGCCCGCAATGCTTCGCAACGCGAGGCGGGCGGGGTGGGTATGCCTGCCCGCCATCGCTCTCGCTCAGGCGAGGCGGGCGGGGTGCCGTTGCCAAAGCCAGAGTGAACATATTTTGCTTTTTAAAAAAACTATCTAACACCTGGCCTTTAAAGCTTTTGTTGCATAGAGGGGGTGCGAAACTTGAGTAAAGAAAAATATCCGCAATGCTTTGGTGTGCTTGATTTTGTTTTTCCCAAAAAAGAGAATGGGTTTAGAATCACGCCGGCAGACTGTCTTGCCTGCTCTCATAAAACAGAGTGCTTAAAATCAGCAATGGAAGGACCGGGTGGATTGAAAGTTAAAGATGAATTTGTTGACAGGGCATATGAGTCTGGAATGATAGGCTTCCTTGAAAGATGGTCCAAAAAAAAAGACATCAATCGCAGACTTAAGGAACAGGGGTCAGAAGTCAGAGGTCAGAAGTCAGAGGCCAGAGGGCAGAGGGCGGGGATTAGGAGGAACTGATTCATATGAGATCTATTAAAAATACAGCTATTTCAGGCAAGAAAGTTTTGATCAGGGTCGACGTTAATGTCCCAATGGATGAGCACCAGAATATTACTGATGATACACGTATACGTGCTGTCTTACCTACTTTGAAATATGCATTGGACCATAATGCTGTATTGATAATAGCTTCTCATATGGGCAGGCCAAAGGGTAAGGTCGTGCCTGAACTCAGTCTTGCTCCTATTGCCAAACGCCTTGCAAGACTTATTGAAAAAAATGTCATAATGGCAACTGACTGTATTGGTCCTGATGTAGAGAAAATTGTATCAAATATGAATACAGGCGATGTTTTACTTCTTGAAAATTTGCGCTTCCACCCTGAAGAACAAAAAAATGATGATGGATTTGCAGAAAAACTGGCTAAGCTCTGTGATATTTACGTTAATGACGCCTTTGCCGTATGTCACCGCTCCAATGCTTCTGTTGTAGCAATAACTAAATATGCGCCTTTATCTGTTGCAGGTTTTTTACTTCAAAAGGAGCTTGATTATTTCAAAAAAGCCATGGCCGATCCAAAACGTCCCCTTGTTGCTATTATAGGAGGTTCAAAGGTGTCAAGTAAGCTGGGGGCCTTAGAAAACATGCTTAAACATGTGGACAAGTTTATAATCGGTGGAGCTATGGCCAATACTTTTTTAAAAAGCACAGGCTGTGATGTCGGCAAGTCAAAAATTGAAGAAGATCTTATTGATGTAGCCGGATCAATAATAAAAAAAGCAGCAGAGAACGGAATAAAATTTTACCTCCCCGTTGATGCAAAAGTGGCTAACCAATTTGATGCAAAAGCTGATGTAAAGATTGTACCTATACAGGAGATACCTTCCGAGTGGATGGCACTAGATATAGGCCCTGCAACTTCTTTGCTTTATTCTGAAGTTTTGCAAGATGCAAAGACAATAATCTGGAATGGCCCAATGGGTGTTTTTGAAATGGATGCTTTCAGCAGGGGAACAATTGACATGGTGAATAGTGTAGCTGAATCTTATGCGATGACAATTGTTGGAGGCGGCGATACAGATGTCGCTATACACAAGGCTGGCAAAAGTGATATGATAACATATATATCAACAGGAGGAGGTGCTTTCCTAACGCTGCTTGAAGGTAAGTCATTACCCGCTGTAGTTGCTCTCAATAATAATAAGGTGAATAGGCTGAAGGCTGAAGGCTGAAGGCTGAGTAGTTACAAATAATATATAAAATTTATGCCCCTTAAACCTTCTGTCTGTAAATATTTAATTCTTCTTGCTGCTGTATGTGTCTTTGCTTTGGCTGGATACATATACAGCGAACCTTTATTTAAATATATTACTCAATATTACTATCTTCTTACCGATAAGGAAAAAATCGAAAGCTTTATAACCTCCTTTGGAATAGGGGCACCTGTAGCTTTCATTATAGTTCAGATCTTACAGGTACTGTTCGCTCCTGTTCCCGGTGAAGCAGGCGGCTTTATTGGAGGATATCTTTTCGGAATAACCCCGGGGTTTATATATTCAAGCATTGGCCTTACTATAGGATCATGGATAAATTTTTTAATTGGACGCTTTTTAGGAGAACATTATGTTAGAAAACTTATCCCCGCCAAGCAACTTAACAGGTTCGATACCATCATAAAACATCAGGGCGTTATAGCTGTTTTTATTTTATTTGTTTTCCCCGGCTTTCCTAAAGACGCTCTCTGCTTTTTCCTTGGTTTTAGCACTATTCCCATCAAACTCTTCATTATACTTGCTTCTATCGGACGTATGCCAGGAACATTTATGTTAAGCCTTCAGGGCGCGCTGCTTCTTGAACAGAGCTATGAAATGTTTGCCCTTATTCTTGGTATATGTATTATATTAATATTTATAGCTTTTCGCTATAAAGAAAATTTATATAGATGGATAGAAAAATTTAATGGAACTGATAAACTCTAACCCGTATTGACGATCGACTAAAACAATGATAATGAAAACCTCAGATGTCAGGGAGCAGCAATCAGGGAAGGAGGAAAATTGGCATTCTGGAGTGTAAGAGAAGAACTCAGTCAGGCAAACAAATTAAGACGTTCCTTTTACGAACTATTGAGAGACGAGCTGGACCAATTCCTGGTCAGATATACTCTGATAGATTCTTACAACAATTTTCTAAGCAAAAATATCCCTTATCCTTTTGTTGAAAAGCGTGAGCTTAAACCACGTGCCCGCATTCCTGACATGGAATATGAATGTCAGAATGTTTTTCTGGTAATTTTTCTTGAAGATACAATTCCTGCTGTTCACAAGAAGTATATAAGGTTCTTCGATGTAAACAAAACCACTAAGACAAATCTTCTCCAGTCCAAAACACTTCAACTTTCAGACGACTTTGACAGAAATCAGAAATACCTCGACTCCGTTCATTTCTATGATTTTATTAAAATCCTTCTTCCAGTCGATTATGCCCTTCTTATTCAAAGAACTGCGGGTATTAAGAAGAGAGACCGCTACAATCTTTCTCATTTTCATGTAAAAATAGACTGGCCGATTGCAGATTCAGCCGAAGACCTGGCCCAAAGTCTTCGCTATATATCAAAAGATCTATATGAAAAGGGAGATAAGTATGCAGAGGATATACAAAAAAAATTCTTCGAATACTACGGCCTTCATGTTACCGCTGGCGGCAGAAGAACTGCTGCAATTGTTGCGGCCCAGTATTTGAGAAGAATTCCATGCATTACTACTGTGTATGTAGGAAGCAGCGAATCCAGAACTTTGATGCGGATTTCCGAAAGAGGAGTATCAAGGTCAATTCTTATGAAGTTTACAGACAAAGAATTACACCAGATTTCAGAGGCAAACAGCCTTACTCCAAGCACTTTCACGAAAAAGTATATGGTTGCACGTGAAGGAAAGGATGGCATTTGCATATTCCAGACAACCTATTTCTATACAAACCATTCAAGACCAAGTGATGACGGCAAACTACGTGAACTCAAACCCGATCTGCATTGGCTGACAGTCGGCGCTCAACATATAATTCCAAAACCGGGGGTTTGGAAATATCCTCCACTTCCATTTAACATAATCTATACTTAACCCTAGCCTATAGATTTTCAGATAATTAATTTCACAAGGCTAGAAGGAAAAATCCGAGTAAGTCGTACTAAGTTGTACGTCGTCGAGGATTTTGACTGATAACGCAGTGAAATTATTTATCTGGAAATCTATAATTCTTTCATCATTGCTATCTCATCGCAGTCGGGGAACTTAACACACAGGAAACAATCTCCCCATATCTTGAGAGGAAGGTCTGATCTGGGTATTTTTATAAAACCGTATTTCTCGAAAAATTCCGGCCGGTAGGTAAGTGTAAACACTTTTTTTATATTAAAGGATTCTGCCTCGGCAAGAACTGCCTCAGCTAGCTTAGAACCGATTTTCTTCCCCAGATAGTCAGGATGTACTGCCAGGGATCGTATTTCTGCAAGATCCTCCCAGCAAAACTGCAAGGCACAGCAGCCCAAGACCTTTTCTTTACCTTCATTATTATCCACATATACAGAGAAATCCCTTAAATGATCATAAAGTTCGCTCAGGGGGCGTGGAAGAAGCTCACCTTTTTTGCCGTAGTCCTGAAGAAAACCATGAATCGCTTTTATATCCTTTATATTTGCTTTCCTAATCATAGTGGCATTTATATATCTTTCTTTGTATTTAAATCAAATTATTTGACTATTTCTGAACAAATTAGATTTCATAGTAAAAAATATCTATATACTAGCATTAAGTATTTTGTAGAAACAAAAATTCACTTTTTACGAAGCCATCTATATTTATTCATACATCTAAAAAAATAATTAATGGGATAACGTGCAGATTGCTGGAGACTTCTTTAGTTCCTCCCAGCTTCCAATCCCTGCACCTGGCATGATCATTTAGCATTCCATTTATTTCCTTAAACAGCCCGTTTATATTAATAACCGGATGAAGAGAGAAAACCTGCGGCAACCCATAAGTTAGATTACATACAAGACATTTGCCTGGCCGCGGTGTCAATTGCAATTCAAATTGCAGTTCACTGTTGTTGTGTCCATTGAATGCCAGGCTTATATCATATGCTCCTTCATTAACATCTCCAAAAAGGGCATCAAAAAACATGTCTGCCCGCTCATAAGGAAACAGCTTTTTTAAAGCATCATGTGTAAATATATCTCTGAGATTCTCTCCTGCCATGATTAACTGACTCTCCTCTATCTAATCAAATTATTTTCCTGACTTTATCAACTTATTCGCAGCCTCAGAAATAACTCTGACAGCTTTATCAATTTCTTCACCAGTTGTCATTCTTCCTGTACTAAATCTCAACGTTCCTTTTGCCCAACCCAAATGAACCCCCATTGCCTTCAGAACGTGTGAAATATCTATTTTGTCTGAATGACATGCCGCACCCGGCGAAGCAGCAATTTCAAGCCCTATTTCTTCGAGTATTCTGTTTGCCTCCAGACCCTGGAATGAAAGATTAAGAGTATTAGGCAGTCTTTTTTCAGGATGACCGTTCAATTTTATATTTTCAACTCTATTCTTTAATCCTTCATGAAGCATATCCCTCATTTTCTTCATATGCTTCATGTTTCTTTCCAGAGAATTCTTTGCAATTTTACATGCCTGACCGAGTCCAACTATACCCAACACATTCTCTGTTCCTGCTCTCAATCCCATTTCCTGGCCGGCACCATGATGAAACCTCTCTATCGCTGCTGATTTCCTGATATAAAGAGCTCCTATTCCTTTAGGTGCGTACATCTTGTGTCCTGCGATGGAAAGCAAATCTACTCCAAGCTCATGGACCTGAGCAGGAATTTTGCCAACGGATTGCGCGGCATCTGTGTGTAGTACTATTCCGTATTCTCTAGCCAGCTCTGCAATTTTCTCTATAGGCTGAATCGTACCAACCTCATTATTTGCATGCATAACTGAAATAAGTATTGTATCAGGCCTGATAGCTTTTTGGACATCCAATACATTTACAAGGCCATACTCGTCAACAGGCAAGTAAGTGGTTTCGAAACCATTTTTTTCCAGTAAGCCACAAACCTCAAGCACCGCTGAATGCTCAATTTGAGAGGTAATTATATGTTTGCCTTTGTTCCGCAAAGCTTGTGCAACACCTTTAATAGCAAAATTATTTGATTCAGTGCCTCCGCTGGTAAAAACAATTTCTTCAGGTTTACAATTAAGTAATAAAGCAACCTGGTTGCGGGCATTTTGCACTGCTTTTTTAGGTATAATTCCATACCAGTGGGTACTCGATGGATTACCGAAATGTTCTTCAAAAAACGGCTTCATCACATCTATGATTTCAGGATCCAAAGGAGTGGTAGCATTGTAATCCAGATATACAGGCTTTGTCATTATGTCACGGTTCACGGTTCAGAGTTTAGGGTTCAGGGTTCAGGGTTGGTCGGCTCTTAACCTTGAACCTTGAACCTGAGTAGTCACAAATATTTTATCCAGAATTGAATAATAATCAAGAATTTTTCATTGCCTTTGCTTTATAAATAAAAGTTCTATCTGTTGGTTTTTCGGATGATATTGTTTTTTTATAAATATTGTGTTAAACAAATCAAATTTATTGTATATTACAAACAAAAAAATCAAAAATATATGTTATTTTCGGAGAGGCAAAATGACTCAATGTGTTTTGTTGAATGCAGATTATACCTTCCTAAACATGATCGACTGGAAGAGAGCCATGTGTCTAATGGTAAAGGGCAAGGTTACGGTATTAAAACATTCAGAAAAAATAATCAGAAAAGCTGAAGGAGCTGTGATTAAAATCCCTGCCGTCATGAGATTAATAAAGCTTATAAGAACTCTCTACAGAACCAGAGTACCTTTTAGCAAAAAAAATATTTTTGTAAGAGATGGATTCAAATGCGCTTATTGTGGCGCAGAGAATGTAAAATTAACTATCGATCATATTCTCCCAAAATCACGAGGCGGTGAAACCGATTTTGAAAATTGCGTTTCCTCTTGCAAACCATGCAACAATAACAAAGGCGGCAAAACACTAAGAGAAGCTGGCGTGTTCCTTAAAGTTAGGCCTTATCAACCAACAATTTCAGAGTTTTTAAGATTGAAAGTCAAAAAGCTCGGTATTAACAACACGTTAAAAGATTTTGGTATTTTCTAACTACATAATTCCCTGCTTTCTGAAAATTTTCTTGACAAAATCCTTCATCGGCCTTGGTTTATTTGGCTCTTTGTGTATCAACCAATGGAAGCACTTCCAACATAAGCGAGTTTATCACCATTCCAACCGATGTTAGTACTTCCAGCATAAGAAATTTTTCCATCGCTGTGACCGATATCTATACTCCCTATATAAGCAACTCTATCACCATCCCAGCCAATATCGCTACTCCCGATGTAAGAAATTTTAATATTATTGGATTCCAAAGCATAAGCTATCCAAAAAGCACAACTTTCTGTTATCATATTATTCCTTTCATATTTTAACTAAGGTAATAAAATAGGTCTATAGGCATTGAATAACCTTTATCCGCTTTTATAACCCACATGCAGATTGGCAATTCCCATTGTTAAACTTTTCCATCTAACATTTATGAACCCTGCTGAACGCATCATTGCAGCAAAGCTTTTTGGGTCTGGAAACTTAGCAACAGAAGAAGGAAGATACTGGTAGGCTTTAAGGTTCTTTGATAAAAACCAGCCTATTAAAGGAAGAGTTTTCTCAAAATAAAAAAGATAAGATGACAATAAAAACCCTTTTGGGGGTGTGGCCAACTCAAGCACAAGCAACATTCCCCCTGATTTCAAACTGTCATAAAATACCTTCAATACCGATAGTTTATCACAAATGTTACGAATTCCAAATGCAATGGTTATAGCGTCAAATGTTTCTTCTCTGAATGGAAGATTAAAGGCATTCCCTGCTAAAAGATAAATGTTTGATCTGTCTGATATTGATTTTATTTTATTTTTTGCAGACATAAGCATATTAGGAGAAAAATCAACGCCAAAAATTGAAACCCCCCTTCCCTTCTGCCGCAAAATTTCAATTGCGACATCTCCTGTCCCGCAAGCCGCATCAAGCAGCACTCCATTATCAGGGACCTCAATCGCTGATACCATAGCCCTTCTCCAGTAAATATCCTGATTTAAACTTAAAAGGCGATTTAACAAATCATACCTGGGAGCTATTGACTCAAACATCTCCCTTATAAAAGGCAGCTCCATATTCTTCATTGACAACCCCGCTTTTTGCATTACATTATTTTGTTAAAGTAGCTATTTAAATAACAAACAGTCGAACTAGCTTAACAGTTCAAATATATATCATCAAGTTTCGCGCCATTCTATTTATCAAAAGCTTTAATTTAATGAACAAAGAATTAAATAAAATTATCACAATAAAGATATAATGACAACTTACGTAAATATGAAACTGCCAGGGTATAAATGATTACAAAACGTGATTATTATGAAATTCTGGGCATAAACCGCAATGCCACAGCAGATGAGATCAAAGCAAGCTATCGGAAACTCGCCCTAAAATACCATCCAGACAGAAATCCCAACGACAAAAAGGCTGAAGAAAAATTCAAAGAAGCTGCTGAAGCCTACGAAGTTCTGCATGATCCAAATAAGCGCCAGATATATAACCAGTACGGCCACCAGGGACTTGAAGGAACGGGTTTTTCAGGATTCGGCAGTTTTGAAGATATTTTTTCAAGCTTTGGAGACATTTTTGAGGATTTCTTCGGTTTTGGGACCGGAAGAGGCTCAAGGAGCAATGCAAAAAGAGGAGCTGATCTTCGTTACAATTTAACGCTCAGCTTCATGGAAGCAGCTTTTGGAACGGAAAAAAATATAGATATCGAAAAAATGGAAATATGCCCTATTTGTAATGGCAGTACTTGTGAGCCTGGCACACACATGGAAAGCTGCTCCTATTGTCATGGCTCGGGCCAAGTTTCCCGCTCACAGGGTTTCTTTACAGTTAGAACTACCTGTCCTCAATGTCATGGCAGGGGGCAAGCCATAACTCACCCATGCTTACATTGTAGTGGAACAGGGCGCATCAAGGACAAAAAAAAGGTTTCAGTAAAAATTCCAGGAGGAGTTGATTCAGGTTCCAGGCTCCGACTTACAGGAGAAGGAGAGGCTGGAATATATGGCGGCCATTATGGGGATCTTTACGTTTTTATAAATGTAAAACCTCATAAATTCTTTAAACGCGATAATACAGATATAATATGCCAGGTAGAACTTTCTTTCGTACAGGCCACTCTTGGCGATAAAATAATGGTATCCACCTTAAATGGTGAAAAGGAACTCGAAATCCCAAAAGGTACGCAGTCTGGCGATTTATTCCGCTTCCGAAATGAGGGTATCCCTTCTCTCAGAACCGGCAGACGCGGCGACCAGATCATGCAGGCAGTCATTAAAACCCCCACGAATCTGAACAAAAAACAGGAAAAGCTGCTCAGGGAATTTGAAAAACTTGAATCAGGTAAACTTGCCACCAAATTAAAAAACATTCTTACAAGCAGCAGCGCAAAAGTAGCCAGATAAAGGATGCCGAAAAATGTTTGAATTAAAAATTATTACACATTTTGCCGCAGCACATCAACTTAAACTGGTGGCAAAAAAATGTGAAAACTTGCATGGACACAACTGGAAGATTGAGGTCTGCGTTGCAGGAAAAATCTTAAACAATGCCGGTGTATTAATTGATTTCGGGAAACTTAAGGGTTATCTATCTGAAATTATAGAAAAGCTTGACCATAAATTTCTTAACGAACTTGATTATTTTCACAACTCAAACCCATCTTCAGAAAACATCGCCTACTACATAGCACATGAACTTAAGAAAAAAATTGTCAACCATGATATTAAAGTTGCACGTGTTACAGCCTGGGAGTCAGAAGATGCGTGCGCTACCTATACTCTGAATTCCATTGTTTAATAAGTTCATCTCTTGTAACAATTGCAGATACATCATCAACTTGCCTGCGGATATTTTCCAGGCCACCCTCCTGACGGTCAACCAGAATCACCGCCTTTACTACCTCCAGCCCTTCTGAACGCGCCCTCTCGATAGCTTTAATAGTAGAACCTCCGGTTGTCACGACATCGTCTATAATCACAATACGGGCCCCTGGCTTTATGTCGCCCTCTATCCATCTGACAATGCCGTGGTCCTTCCGGGTTTTTCTTATTGAAAAAGCATTTATTGGGTTCCCTTTTAATTCAGAAGTAAAAGCTGTTGCAATAGAAATAGGATCAGCGCCGAATGTAAGACCGCCGATTCCGTCAACATCTGAGTCCTTTATGGCTTCATATACGAGGTGACCGACAAGAAACATACCTCTTGGGTTTAATATGATAGGTTTGCAATTAACATATAAGCGGCTCATCTTGCCTGAAACAAGCTTAAAAATTGGTTCATCACTGTATTTAAAAGACCTTTGGCAAATCATCTTGATCAGTTCTTGCTTCATTTTACATTGCTCCATTCTTGTGTCAGGGGTCAGGGTCGTAAAGAAATTGTTGATTTTAAAGCAATAATCAGATAAAAAAGCCTCCACCGAAATGGAAGAAGCTTATTAATGGGAATCAGTGGAGGCTTTGAGCAAGGGAAACTGGAGACCAGCACCCCTTGAACTCAAAAATTTAATTATCACCAAAATTTAAAGTGGTCAATCCAAAAACACAAGGAGTTAACCCTTTTGAAGGTTAACAAACATCACCATAAAAACCATAAAATAAATACAAATGCCAAACAACTATCTTCTGGAATATGGCTGTACATCTTGCGAATGAAAATTTACACTCTGTTTTTATCTATATTTATTTTTATACATTTCCTAGGTTCCCCTTTTTCTTATGCGGTAGAAGAACCTGCAGAAACCTTTACTCTTAAACATGCCGTAGAAATGGCATTAAAGGCCAATATCGCTCTAAAGATAAGCAAAGAAGAAGCAAATACAGCCCTTGCAGCCGAAAAAAAACAAAAGACAAATTTTTTCCCCACTTTCAATGCCACCTATCAATATGAATATATAGACGAAGAAGCAACTATGGGCACCATAGTAACGGGCTCACAAGATGAATATACCTTTATTTCCAAAGTCACTCAGCCAATTTTTACAGGATTCTCATTACTGAACCAGTACAAAATCGCAAAACTTGGTCTTGATGCTGCAAAGATTAATGAAAAGCTTAAAAGGCTGGAAATAATATTTGAAGCAAAAAAAATGTTCTTTTCCCTTTTAAAGGCACAGAAGCTTCTGAAAATTTCTCAGGATACAGTAACACAAATAACGGCGCAAAAAGAGGTCGCAAAAAACTTTTACGAAGTCGGCATGACGCCTTTAAATGATTTGCTGCAGGCAAAGGTCGAACTGGCCAATTCAAAACAGGAACTTATTAGTGCCCAAAATAATTTGGAAATAGCTAAATCAAATTTTAACATCCTTCTCCGCAGACCAATTAATGAAGCCGTAAATCTCGAAGATGTTCTTAATTATACTCCTTTTGAACATGATATTGATTACTGCTTTGAAATGGCAGAAAAAAACCGTCTTGAATTAAAAATCGCTGACCTGGAAATCGAAATTGCTGAAAAAGAAGTAAGGCTTGCACAAAAAGATTATTATCCATCAATAAACCTTGAGGGTAGCTATTTCAAACGCGGGACAGAATGGGATGTTAACGGAGGCGATTATATATACGACCCCGAAGGCTGGACAATAGCGGCTATTGCATCATGGGATTTCTGGGAGTGGGGCAGATCAACCTATGGGGTTAAAGAAAAACAGAGCCGCCTTTCTCAGGCTCACTATCAAAAAACTGAAACTTTAGACAATATTCGCATAGGAGTAAAACAAGCATACCTTAATACCCTAGAATCTGAAAAAAATATAGCTACAGTAAAAGAAGCAATAGAGCAGGCAAAAGAAAACTTCAGGATAAACAAAGAACGCTATAAAGAACAAATAGCTACTTCTACAGATGTTTTAGATGCCCAGACGCTTCTTTCAAGAACTACGACTAATTACTATAAGGCGCTGTACGACTTTAAAATTGCAAAGGCCTCTTTATATAAAGCTATGGGACAGGAAGTTATGGAATGATTGGTGGTAAAGATAAAAGTTCAATAATCCAGATGTTTCATGTTCACAAGCATTATGGCTCAAAGAAAGCTCTTATTGACATTACCCTTAATGTCTCCAAAAACGACTTTCTTTTTATCAGTGGCCCAAGCGGAGCCGGCAAATCAACCTTATTGAAACTCCTTTACCTTGGAGAACCGGTCTCGGAAGGACAGGTTCTGGTAGACGGTATGAATCTGTCGAGGATCTCCAGAAAAAGAATCCCCCCCCTAAGAAGAAAATTCGGTATTATTTTTCAGGATTATAAGCTGATATCCACAAAGACTGTATTCGATAATGTTGCTCTTGTTCTTGAGGCGTCTGGTAAAAAAAAGAAATTTATTGAAAAGAAGGTAAAAAGTGTTTTGCGAACTGTTGGAATAGAACAAAGAATTAATGCCCTTCCACCCAGCTTGTCCGGAGGAGAGCAGCAGAGAGTAGCAGTTGCAAGAGCTGTCGTTGGGTCCCCCAAGATAATATTAGCTGATGAGCCTACAGGAAGCCTGGATTCGGATTCAGCCGACATCATACTCAACCTTCTTAAAGGTTTTCACACACATGGAGGCACTGTCATTGTTGCAACCCATGACAAAGAACTTATCCGCAAATCAGGGGAACGAATATTATACCTTAAACAGGGACGTCTGCTTGGGCCGACGCCTATATAAATTCTATGGCCACTTATTATCACAGAGCTATACAGGATATTAAGGATAACGGTTTCCTTAGCGCAACTACTATAATTACAATAGCTCTATCTATTCTGATCGTCAGCGCTTTTGCTCTTTTTTTTACAAATGCAAACGACATAATGAATTACTGGGGAAAGGGTGTAAGAATAATGGCATACCTTAAACCAGATACAAGTCAAAAAAACTTCCCGGATATAAAACGCGAAATTCAAGGGATATACGGCGTCCAGGATGTAAACTTTATATCAAAAGAAGAAGCCTTTAAAAGACTTAAAGAACAGATGAAACGGCAATCTTCGATTTTGATGAATTTAAACGAAAACCCGCTTCCTGATGCGTTTGAAATCCGTATGACAGCGTCATCACAAGGTGGCGAAAAAGTTGAGGAAATAGCGACAAAGATTGAATCACTCCCCTCAATTGAAGACGTAGAATATGGTCAGAAATGGTTAGAGCGATTTACAAATATTTTTGATCTCTTCAGGTTGGCAGGATATGCAATGGGTGGCATATTTTTTATGGCTGCTGTATTTATTGTGGCCAATACTATTCGGCTCGTAATCTACACAAGACGCGAAGAAATTGAAATAATGAGGCTTGTCGGAGCCTCGGAAAAATTTATCAAGAGCCCTTTTTATATCGAAGGTATTATACAGGGGACACTCGGAGGAATTATAGGTATTGCAGCTCTTTTTATCACTTTCAAGTTAATATCCTCAAGTGTTGAGCATAGCTTCAAATATGAGCTTCTTAATATAAGATTTCTATCACCTGAATTTTACTGCGGAATAATACTGTGTAGCATGTTTGTAGGTTGGTTAGGATGTTATATTTCTCTAAAACAATTCTTAAAAGCTTAATAATTACTGCCGCCCTTATCATAACAGCTTTTTATCCTCCAGAAATTTTTTGTTCAAATTCCAATGAAGCAGCAAAAAATTTAACCATTGAGGATTTTAAAAAAAAAGCGGCGAATATCAACCGCAAAATTGAAAAACAAAAGGCTGAGCTTAAGACATTTACCATAAAGGAAAAAAACATTTTAAACAGCTTGAATGATGCGGATTTTGCTTTGAGCAAAGCAAGAAAAAGTGTTTCAGCAATAAGAAAAGAAATATCTGATATTGAAAACAAGGTAAAACAAACCACTAAGGCATATATTAACTTGGTTGACGAGATTAAAACTAATGAGGAATATGTATCAAACCGATTGGTTGCTCTTTATAAACTATACTGGCTTGGCAAGATACACGTTCTAGCCTCGGCAGAGTCAATGTTCGAAATTTTTCAGCGTGAAAATACTTTGGAGAGAATTCTTGCCCATGACGAGGACAAGCAGAAAAAACTAATTGAAAATAAAACAATGCTTAAAAATCTGCTGGACATTATGAAT
>JAHIKR010000059.1 GCA_018897415.1 Pseudomonadota bacterium | reverse complement strand
TTCCCAGTCTTGTAAGCATGGAAGGTGAAACTGTTACAATGGCCAGGATTTGGATAAAAAAAATGAGCATAGGAATAAAGAGTTTCCCTGTTATTGTTGAGGATACAACGGCGCTATAAATTGGAAACTCGAAATTGGAAAGTAGAAATTAGGAAGAGATGAAAATGGAAATTCGAAATTGGAAATTGGGAAGAACAGTACAAAAACATGCCTGCCCGCCATCGCTCTCGCTCAGGCGAGGCGGGCGGGAAGGCCAAATTTCCAATTTCTAATTTCAACGTTCCGTGAACGGTTACAAATAATGAAACCTACGATTGTAATAGTTGGTTGCGGAAGAGTTGGCACTGCCCTTGCGAAATTTTTATCGGAAGCCGGCTACAGACTTTCCGGCCTTGCAAGCAAAAGCCTATCGTCCGCAAAAAGGGTTGCAGACTTAACAGGAACCGAACATTTTACTAAGATACCTTGGGAAATAACGAAAGAAGCAGATATTATTTTTTTAACAACACCAGACGCCGCAATATCCGATACATGCAACAGCATTGTATCTAATGGCGGTTTCAAAAGAGATTCTGTGGTTTTGCATTGCAGCGGAGCACTCCCATCAACGATTTTATCAGCGGCAAAAGGCTGTGGTGCTTTTATTGGGTCAATGCATCCCATGCAGAGCTTTGCCTTAAATGAAGGGAATGGAAGCCCTTTTCACGGGATCATATTTGCTGTGGAAGGTGATATTCAAGCTTTACATATAGCAGCAAAAATTGCGGTCGATCTTGGTGCAGATTGTATTCCAATAAAAACGCAGGACAAAACCCTTTACCATGCTGCTGCTGTGGTTGCATCAAACTATCTTGTAACTCTTCTTTCTCTCGCTTTTAGGCTTATTGAGCATGCAGGCATATCTGGCAGTGATGCATGGAAGGTCTTAAAACCTTTAATTGAAGGTACGCTTTCAAATATAGAAAAGGCTGGAATTCCAGCGGCGCTAACGGGTCCTATTGCCAGAGGAGATATTGAAACTGTGAAGAGACATATAGAAGAAATAGGGAAAAAATCACCTGAATTACTTGATCTTTATAATGCTCTTGGTTTTCATACAATAGACATTGCAAAATCAAAAGGCACTCTTTCAGAAAAATCCGCTGATATTCTAAAGAAAATAACAAAAGGGTAATGTTCACCACGGAAGGGCACGGAGGTTCACTGAAAATTGTAAACAATGAGTAAGTTACTACCTTAAGAGTCCATAGTTCTTTCTAACCCCATGAATTTTAAAGAAATATCCTATTGACCGAACCGTCATTCCCGCGAAGGCGGGAATCCAGCAAAATAAATGGGTTATGGATTCCTGCCTTCGCAGGAATGACAGAATTTTGGACTGTGCAGTTACTATATGAAGAGTATTTTGATAATTCAGTGTAATTCCGTGAAAATCTGTGGTGAACTACTACACAAAAGGCAATTGAGATGTCGCGAAGGAGGCTTTTGTGAAATTTATTTCATTTGGTGATATTCATGAGTATGCTGAAAATGTGCAAAAAATAGATGGGATCTCAGATGCAGACTTTGTTGTGATTACCGGAGATTTAACGAACTTCGGCGGGATTAAAAAGGCCAGAAATATTATAAACTTCATATCACGTTATAATCCCACTATTTATGCCCAGTTTGGCAACATGGACTTTGACGAAATAAACAATTACTTTGATGAAATCGGAATCAATCTTCACAGCAAAGGAATTATTATCGAAGATGTAGGAATTTTCGGTGTGGGAGGTTCCAATTATACACCATTCAACACACCAAGTGAATACAGCGAAGAACAACTAGAAGGATTTATTTATAAAGGATATGAGAGTATAAAGAACCTTCCAATAAAGATTCTGGTGTCTCACGCTCCTCCATATAACACTGCCCTGGATATTGTGGGCGGCGGAATTCATGTTGGGAGTACAGTCGTTAGAAAATTTATAGAAAAATATCAGCCGCAGCTTTGCCTTACAGGGCATATCCATGAAGCAGTTGGTGAAGATAGAATCGGCAGCACTATTATTGTAAATTCTGGGATGATTGGAGACGGAGGTTACACGGAGATCGTTAAAAAGGGTAAGAGCCTTGAGGCGGCATTGAAGAAGGTTTAACTTCCC
>JAHIKR010000058.1 GCA_018897415.1 Pseudomonadota bacterium | reverse complement strand
GTTGTTCATATATTTTTGAGACAGAATTGATGGAAGATATAGCTTCTATTGCTGTAATGAATTTAAAAAATAGAATAAACAGAATTAAAGCAAAGGCCATTGTCAGAGCAACTACAAAATATCTTGCTGCAAAGCAGGCACATAAGGTCGCCAAGCGTCAGGGTGGTGAAATGCTCGAATTGCTGGCAAAAGCCGCAACTCAAGCTGCGAGCTGGGCATCGGAGCAGGTAGATGTTCGCCACTGGAGATTGCTGCCGGCAGAAATCAGAGTTGGAAGAATGCTTATTCCTCCAGGAGAATATAAAGGGCGAATAGACTTTGTGGATCCCAATCGTACAGTTGTTATTTCAAAACAGATTCAAAATTTTACCATAACAAAACGTGAAAAGAAATTTTTCATGTTTCGCACTGTAAATTAGAATAGGAGTCTTGAGTTGAACCGATTTATCAAACAATTATATTTGGCTGTTTTGTTTTCTGCCTTGGTTCTGATGGTTGCGGGATGTTCAACCAGGTTGAGGACACATGAAGAAGAAATCCGGGGAAGATCGAGCATAGCTTTTGATGAGCTGAAAGCAGAAGAAGGAGGAGGAGGAGGAGGAGAAGAAGGTGCAGCTTATTCCAATGAGAGCAAGCAGATAAGGCGTTCAGGCCTGATTGAAGTGGAAAAGAACAAGAGTTCGCATATCAAGCAGGGGAAAAGGCCAGACTGGATAGACAAAGAAAGTGAATTTTATCCTTCTTCAATGTATTTGACCGGGGTGGGATATGGCTCTAACCGCCAGTCAGCGGAAGATAAGGCCCGGTCTGAAATCGCCAAGATATTTTACAGCAATATTCATTCCCGTACCAGTACTTTTCAGGAATATTTGCAAACAACATCTGAAAGCAAAGAAAAAGTTACAGAAAGGTTCGACATTGAAGAGATTACCAAAGTGTCTACACAGAAGCTCCTCTCCGGAGTTAGAATAGCCCAGGTCTTCCAGCAGACAAAACCGGATAATGTTTTTTATGCTCTTGCGGTTCTCGATCGAAACAAATCAGCCATGATACTGAAGTATAAGATTCAGGAGTTAGATACTGAAATCAGGAGGCTTATCAACAATGCAGAAAAAGAAGAGGACAAGCTTTCAAAGATAAAAATATTAAAAGAAGCTATTCGGCAATATATACTGAGAGAAGCGTATGATGCAGAATTGAGGATCGTTAACAAATCCGGAAAAGGAGTTCCATCTAATAGCAGTTTTGCTGAGATTAAGAATCGTTTAACAGCTATTCTGCTCAGGGATTTTCTTATTTTTCTTTCAGTCAAAGGCGACAGGGCAGCGGAAATTCATGATGCCCTGATTGAAGGGCTAAACAGACAGGGGTTTTCTATTTCTGAAGATTTTAACAGAGCAAGCGTTGCAGTTAGGGGTAATGTAGAAATAAGGCCTATTGAATTTGGGGCACAGGAGTGGAAATATGTCAGATGGAGGGTATATTTCGATTTAATCGATCAGAAGGGAGAAGCTATATTTGGAAGTGTCAGCAAAACCGGAAGAGAGGGCCATATTAGCTTGTCTCAGGCTGAGGACCGCGCTGTTCTTAAAGTAAAAAAGATACTTACAGAAGATATCGCTGACGATATGACTAAATACATTTTTTCGCAGCAGGTCAAATGATCATTATGTTTATTAAAGTTCGTAATAATTGAATCAACTCAAAAAAAAGGAGGAATCCATGAAAACAAAAAGATTAATTATTGGGTTTGTTGTTCTTGCTTTAGGGTTATTTATTGTCGCTGGTTGTACAACAACTCCTGACAGGGAAGCAAAAGGGCCTGATTGGATCTGGAAAGGAAGCGGCGCATTTGATGATGCAGAAATAGGAAAGGTCTTTTATGGAGTAGGTATTGCTTCCGGTATCAAGAACAAGGCTATTGCCCGATCAGCAGCAGATGACCGCGCCAGAGCGGAAATAGCTAAAACTCTTGAGATATATGTCGCTGTTTTGGCCAAGGATTACATGGCCTCCACCACAGCCGGTGATATGTCGGTTTCTACGGAAGAACAACATGTTGAACAGGCACTGAAAACCTTTGCAAAAACCACACTTCATGGAGCTATAATTGTCGATAGATGGACGGATCCTAATGATGGAACTTCCTATTCTCTATGTAAGCTTGACCTTTTTGCTTTTAATGAATCACTTGATAAATATAAAGAATTAGACAGCAAGGTTCGGGACTATGTGAGACAAAATTCTGAAAAACTTCACAAACAGCTCGAATCGATGGAACAGAAAGAATGAAAGAAGGGATGGCATTAAGATGAAAAGTTATTGGCCAGTAATATTCTTTGTCATGTTTTTTATAGTTTCTGTGACCTGTCCTACACTTGCCCAAATGGATGATATGGAGAAGGAATTCTTCGAAGAAGTTGCAAAAATGGAGGAGGATTACAAGCGCTTTGAAAAAGAAGCTTTTGAAGAATTCCAGCGTGAAGTAAAAGCCATGTGGGGGGACTTTGTTGCCTCTACAAAGAAGGATTGGGTTGAATATTCCGAAGATAAAACCGGCAGAAGCCGTGTAGATTTTGAGGCAGGTGAAGTATTGGTAGAGGTTGTAATACCAAAGGTAGAGCTTGATCGGGATCCAGGCAGTTTAGATAAAAAACTTACAGAGGAAATTGAACGCCTCATAGTTGATAAAGGGAAAAACCGGGATTATGATTTGCCGCCAAAACCTGCAAAAGATAAAAAGATTCCCCCTTCACCCCTACTGACATCACCGGTGCTTAAAGGGCAATTAAAGGACAAAAAAGGCAACCCTGTTACAGAAAAGAATAAAAAAGAATTTGCAATGGAAATTGTAAAGACAGAACCTGTAATAAAGAAAGATGTGAAGACCGATAAAGGTGAGATGGTCAGAGTGCAGGTTAAATTTTCGCTTATACCTGATCATATCCGGATT
>JAHIKR010000057.1 GCA_018897415.1 Pseudomonadota bacterium | reverse complement strand
TGCTTGCCTATAGAATGGGAATTTTCCCCTGGTTTTCAGATGATGAACCAATAATGTGGTGGTCTCCTGATCCACGTCTTGTCCTTTATCCTCAAGATCTCAGAGTTCCGAAGAGTTTAAAAAAAGTCATAAATAAAAATATATTTAAGGTGACAATAGATCTGTCTTTTGAGCAGATAATAAGCTTGTGTGCTCAGACAAGATTACAGAAGAATGAAGCAACCTGGTTAGGCGAGGATATGATTGAGGCTTACTGCAATCTTCATGAAGCCGGATATGCCCATTCGGTTGAGGTCTGGTACGAGGGAGAGCTTGCAGGTGGATTATACGGTGTTTCTCTTGGCAAATGTTTTTTTGGGGAATCTATGTTTACACGTATAAGCAATGCTTCAAAGGTAGCTTTTATAGCTCTTGTTGAACATCTTAAAACATTATCTTTTGATTTGATTGACTGCCAGCTTAAAACAGAGCATTTGAAAAGATTTGGAGCAAGGGAAATACCAAGGTCTATTTTTTTAAAACAGCTAAATGAATCTCTAAAAGCACCGACTAAAAATTGGTCGAGTAGTCGAGTAGTTAACCACTCGACTATTTAGTGCCTGACCGAAAACCTCCTATCTTTCGGCCAGAAATTCGAAATCCGAAGCACGCCCATTTTATAAGATTGGTCGAAACAATGACAAAAGCACAAATGCTCCAATGACAAAAACCACCGGTTTCCAATTACTTAGTTTTGGTCATTTTTTAATTTGGTATTCGAATTTGCCCGCCCTGGTGCTACGTGCTATCCCGCCCTGGTATGTACCGCACTTTACGGTTTAAGCCAGGGAATCAGTCTACTAATCTGTAGACACGGTCTGGGCCAGGGTTTCGAGTTTCGGATTTCGACCTGCCCGCAATGCCTGTGCTGGGATTCATCGCGGTCACGAAAAGTATACACTAAGCCCAGGTTATTATTCTGTCCATGTTCATGTTGCATGGCAGGCGGGTATTCGTATTTTGCCTGAACATGAGTTTCCGTTCAGGCACTAAAGAGGAGGATATCATGAATACTTCACCAGATAAGCAAAAAGCAGCCGAAACTGCCATGCTCCAGATTGAACGTCAGTTTGGCAAAGGCTCTATTATGAAACTTGGCAGCAGGGCAATAATAGATGTCCCTGTAATACCTTCAGGATCACTCGCGCTCGACAAAGCACTAGGTGTAGGCGGACTTCCAAGGGGTAGAGTTATTGAGATTTTTGGCCCTGAGTCATCCGGCAAAACAACACTTGCACTTCATGCTGTTGCGGCTGCTCAGAAACAGGGCGGCATTGCGGCTTTTATAGATGCTGAACATGCACTTGACACCACTTATGCAAGAAAACTCGGTGTAAATTGCGATGAACTTTTAGTTGCCCAGCCTGATACGGGCGAGCAGGCTCTTGAAATCACAGACATGCTTGTAAGAAGCGGAGCAATAGATATCCTGGTTATAGATTCAGTTGCTGCACTCGTTCCCAGAGCGGAAATAGAAGGCGAAATGGGCGACTCGCACATGGGGCTTCAGGCAAGACTCATGTCGCAGGCCTTAAGAAAGCTTACCGGCTCAATAAGCAAAACCATGACCTCAATAATTTTCATTAATCAGATACGAATGAAAATAGGGGTTGTATTTGGAAATCCAGAGACAACTACCGGAGGGAATGCTCTCAAGTTTTACTCATCGGTAAGGATAGATATCAGACGATTAGGCGCCATCAAAGACGGGCAGGAAGTTGTAGGAAACCGGGCTCGAGCACGTGTCGTCAAAAACAAGGTGGCTCCCCCTTTTAAGGAGGCGGAATTCGATATAATGTATGGTGAAGGGATATCTCAAACAGGTGACCTTCTTGACATGGGAGTTGAGACGGAAGTAATTGATAAAAGCGGTTCATGGTATTCATATGATGGAGAAAGGATAGGACAGGGACGTGAAAACGTAAAAAAATTCTTTACAGAAAATCCGGAAATTTATAATTCAGTTTTGAAAAAAGTTAGAGAAAAACTGGGGCTCTCCCAAAAGGAAAAGACAGTGGACAGTGAACAGTGATCAGAGGTCAGAGGTCAGTGGTCAGTGGTCAGTGGTTTTTAGTTATTAGTTATTAATTATTAATTATTGATTATTAATTATTAAGTTAGCCCTTATGCGGTCAGTAGTTGGTTGCAACGGACAACAAACAATTGGCAACTAACAACAAACAACTAACAACAAACAACTTATAAAAATGACAGGCAACGAAATTCGCAGGCAATTCCTTGAATATTTTGAAAAGCTTAACCACAAAATAGTGAGAAGCTCGTCTCTTGTGCCTCAAGACGATCCAACTCTGTTGTTCACCAATGCAGGGATGGTACAATTTAAACGGACCTTTTTAGGTGAGGAAAAGAGAAGCTATGTCAGAGCGGCTTCTTCTCAAAAATGCGTGAGGGCCGGGGGCAAACATAACGATCTGGAAAACGTGGGTTATACAGCCAGACATCTTACTTTTTTTGAAATGCTGGGCAATTTCTCCTTTGGTGATTATTTCAAGGAAAAAGGTATTGAGTTTGCCTGGGATTTGCTTGTAAACGGATACGGGCTTCCTGAAGACAAATTGCTGGTTTCTGTATTTATAGATGATGATGAAGCCCATGAAATATGGAACAAAAATATTGGCGTGCCGGAAGACAGGATTTTCAGGTTTGGAGAAAAAGATAACTTCTGGTCCATGGGCGACACAGGCCCATGCGGACCCTGTTCTGAGATACTCATGGACAGAGGAAAAGAGTTTGCATGCGATAGACCGGATTGCAGTGTCGGATGTGAATGTGACAGATATCTTGAAATCTGGAATCTTGTATTTATGCAGTTTAACAGAGATGCTTCAGGCAAAATGGCCCCTCTTCCAAAACCCAGCATTGATACAGGTATGGGGCTTGAAAGAATAGTTTCTATTATTCAGAATGTGCCTACAAACTATGAAATCGATCTTATCATTCCTATAATAAACAAAACCGAAAGTCTTTCTGAAAAGCAACTTGGAGATTCACCTGAAGATGATATAGCCATGAAAGTAATTGCTGACCACAGCAGGGCTGCGGCATTTCTCATAGGAGATGGGATATTACCATCTAATGAAGGTAGAGGATATGTACTGCGTCGCATAATACGAAGAGCTATCCGATATGGAAGAAATATAGGTCTTACAAAGCCATTTCTTCATAAAACCGCAAGTGTGGTATTTGATATTATGAAGCCTGTATATCCAGAACTGAGTAATGCTGCGTCTTTTATTACAAATATAATAAAAAATGAAGAAGTCAGGTTTTCAGAAACCCTTGATAAAGGTCTCAAGCTCTTAAATGATACCCTTCTGGAAATTAAAGCAAAGGGACAAAAAGAAATTCCCGGGCAATTAATATTCAAACTGTATGACACTTACGGATTCCCTATTGATATAGTCAGAGATGTGGTCAGAGACAAAAATATGAGTCTCGATATACAAGGATTTAATAATGCCATGGAAGGACAAAGGGCTAAATCCAGATCTATCGCAACTTTTTCAGAAGTCAGTGATGCCTATAAGAGACTTTCAGCCGAGGGAATAAAACCCGAGTTCGTTGGTTATGACAAACTATCCTGCAATGCAAAGGTTCTTGTTATCGTGGAAGACGGCAATGAAGTTCATGAAGTTTCCAGTGGAAAAGAGGTTGAACTTGTAGCTGATTTTACACCCTTCTATGCTGAATCAGGAGGTCAGGTTGGCGATACAGGTAAGATAACCGGACCAAATCTTGTATTAGAAATTTCTGATACTGTTAAGGATCCAACAGGTATAATAATACACAAAGGAAGAATTATTTCAGGAAACATCAAAAAAAGAGACAAGGTTACCTTAACCATTGACAGAAATAAACGTGATGCAACTGCCTGCAACCATACTGCAACGCATATACTGCATTCTGTTCTGCGACAGATTCTTGGCGACCATGTAAAACAGGCGGGTTCGCTTGTAGCTGCAGACAGGCTCAGATTTGATTTTACTCACTTTTCTCAGGTTGATACAGAAACTCTTGATAGAATTGAAAGCCTCGTAAACAAAAGAATACAGGAAAATCTGCCTGTTCAACTTGAGGAAATGGATGCAGACAATGCCTTAAAATCTGGTGCAACAGCGCTTTTCGAAGAAAAATATGGTGACAGAGTCAGGGTTGTTTCTCTTGCCGATTTCAGCAAAGAGCTTTGCGGGGG
>JAHIKR010000056.1 GCA_018897415.1 Pseudomonadota bacterium | reverse complement strand
TGTTGCTGTTTAAGTTTTTTGGCGTTTTCCAGTAATTCAAAAGTATGTCTGCTTGTGCTGATTCCAATAAGAATTCTTATCTTTTCTGTGTTTTCCAAAGAGTGATAGATGGCGTGAAATCCGCTGGAATAGAAATAACCCACAAGGCAGTCAAAGAATGAAGTGTCTTTAATAAGGACTTCAAACCGCTCTTTAAGACTTTGCTTTTCTTCGTTTGTAATAAAAGTCAAATCCGTGTTCATATTTATCCTTTGTTATCATCTTTGAATAAGATGCAAACGTACCTACGGAACGTCCGTGCAGAACGTGCATGAAATTGGATGTTGTTTTTTTCCCTCGCACTTTTTTGATGAAACAAATGCCATCGGTTTTCCCTATTGCAAGAAATTTGAGTGTCTCCACCTCGCCATTCAGTTAACGCAGTTGCATGATAGCCCTTTCATCCCTAAACCGAGCGCCTTCCATATTTCAGGCTGTTCCTTACACAAAGCGACATCAATATCGCTTTGATATTTTTTTATTGTATCTATGATTGTTCTGAACATTTTGATCCTAAGGTTTTTAGGGTATCGGAGCTTTTTTCCTTCTCTAACCAGGCTTTTGTTGACTTTCAATAAAGCAGACTCGGGAAACCGGGCGCTGATATGGCTACCAAGTCCGTTAGATGGTCTATATTCTCCTATAGTTATTCTTGCAGGCTGAACATACTCAAATATTTTATCAATAAGCGCTTTATAGTCCTTTCCCCAGGTAGAATAGAAAATTATAGGATCTATTCTCAGACGAACCTCATAACCCGCTTTCTGTACTTTAGCGGCAGCTCTTAAACGAGATTCAGGGGAAGCTGTTCTATGTTCTAACTGCTGAAAAACGGTATTGGTATTCACACTAAAAGAAATGATGGATTGACCGCCGTGGTTAAGAGTAAGAATATCGTCCACGCAGTCGCTCTTGGTTAGAAATAGCAGTCGTGTTTTCGGGGCATGTTCGGGCATGAATGGAATAATCTGGCTGGCGAAACCTGTTATGTGGTCAACTGCCAAGGGGTCACCGAGTTCACCAAGGTTCAGGACTCTCAGGGATTTTGGTGTTTTTGATCTGTCAAATTTGATAATCTCATCATACATCTTTTCATAATTTATAAAGTGGGTGGAAACAGGCTGTGTTCGAAAGGTCAAATAAAGATAACAGTACTCACACCAGAAGTTGCAGTTATTATAAGCTGTTAATTTGTAAAATTTAGCGCACCGCCCGATTGGATGTTTAAATTGTTCAATAAAAGGGCTTGTTCTTTCACGTAACAAAAGAACGCCTCTCTCCGCTCTTACCTTTTCTATGCCTCTTTCTCCATTAATCCCAGGTGCTTTGTCCAGCCAGATCAAAGGCAACCCTGCGCGGCTGGCTATTTGTTTAGCCCTTAATTTATTATTTATCCCCTTGATCGCCCATAATTCTCTCACAAGAGGTTCCTGTGTTTCTTTCGGAGAATATGCCAGATTTTCTTCGTGAACTGAATTGTCATGTTCCATTTCATGCACCGGATTCACCTTTTGTATTGGCATTATAAATATTTTCTGTGTTTATTGAAAATATCGGTTACAATTTTTTTGCCTGTTTCATCGTGCGAAGCAAAAAACAAAAAGAATAAAGGGCCGCCCTTACTATTTCTCATGAGCATGGGTTCTGGAACAAATTTGAATCCCGCGGCTTTTTGTAGTCTTTCTTTTCTGAACCATTTTCCCAGTTTAACATTGCCTCCAATTTTCATTTGGTATGTATCACCAAAAAGATTTTTTTGTTCTCTATACAAAATTTCCTGCCATTCATCAGTTCCACAAAACCTGTTCATTCTTTCAATTTGAACCGGGTCTGCTGAAAGTAAATCCTTGGGTAATACATTCCGATTAATGTCCATAAGAGGAAAATTTAAAAAGATCTCAGTTGTCCTTTGGGATTTTAAATATAAAATTTCAATATCATGCACGCTGTGAAGGGTCAAACTACAAATTTCCATGCTGGATTTTTGTCTATTATTTGATATGGTCTTTTATAATAGGTGCTGGGTGACACTTGGCTCAGTCTTTCAATAGTCAAAGGCAGGCTCGCTCAGTATGCTCTTAAATAATCTACGAAAAGAATCCAAAAATTGGAGGTCGCAATTTGCGACCTTAAAGAAAGGGCAACATAAAACAGCCTGACTGCCGGTTCACAGCATATCTAATAAAACTAATGCGCAAATATGTTGACATTTATTATTATATGTCTATAATTATGCACATGGCTTCACAAAAAGAACAAATACTCGATATAGTTAAAAAAACAGGCGCTATTCGTGTGCGTGACCTTACTGCAAGAGGTTTGCATCACGAATCGCTTAGGAGGCTTTGCAAAGAGGGACTGCTTATCAGAAGCGGTCGAGGCCTTTACGAACTTGCAGATGCTGATGTTACCGAACACCACAGCATGGTTCAGATTGCGAAAAAAGTACCTAATGCGATTTTCTGCCTTCTTACTGCTCTTCAGTTTCACCGTATCGGTACCCAGAGTCCATATAAAATCTGGATTGCAATTGATAGGCGGGACAGAAAACCACAAACCGATTATCTTCCTGTAAGAGTTGTAAGATTTACAGGCCTTGCGCTGAAAGAAGGTATTGAAGTGCATGACATCGAGGGTGTTAAGATTAAAGTATATAATCCTGCAAAAACTATAGCCGACTGTTTCAAATATAGAAATAAAATAGGCCTTGATGTTGCTATAGAAGCTCTACGTGAATGTCTGAAAGAGCGCCTTTGTTCAAATGATGAGATCTGGTATTATGCGAAAATATGCAGAGTCGCGAAAGTGATAAGACCATATCTGGAAGCAATGATATGACATCTGAAGTGGAAATAAAAAGATCAGTTCGCCAGCGCTTGTTAAACATTAGTCGTGACAAAAAAGAGGATTTCCAGCTTATCCTTATACGTTTTGCATTAGAGCGTTTTCTGTTTCGCCTGTCAAAATCAAAATATGCTGATCAGTTTATCCTTAAGGGAGCATTCCTTTTTTTACTATGGACAAAACAGCGGTATCGTCCTACCAGAGATCTTGACCTTCTGGGTTTTGGGGATAGTTCTTCAGAAAGAATAACAAGGATATTCCAGGATATTTGTAATACAAAAGTAGAGCAGGATGGACTGCTTTTCGATGTCAAAAGTATTTCAGCTTCTCAAATCCGTGAAGCACAGGAATATGGTGGACAGCGTGTAAAGTTAATAGCTTTACTTGGTAATGCCAGAATTCCCTTGCAGATAGATATTGCTTTTGGTGATGCGATTACTCCTAATGTTCATGAAGTAGATTTTCCTTCAATGCTTGAGATGTCAAAACCAAGGGTTTATGCATATCCTAAAGAGACGGTTGTAGCAGAAAAGCTTCAGTCAATTGTTTACCTTGGTATGCAAAACAGCCGCATGAAGGATTTTTTTGATCTTTTATGGTTTTCTAAATTGTTTGCTTTTGAAGGACAAGTTCTGCTTAAAGCCATTAAGGCGACTTTCAAACGTAGAAATACTGATATCCCATCACAAATTCCAATAGCTTTAAGTGACGAATTTTCATTAGATCAAATAAAGCAAATCCAGTGGAAGGCTTTTTTGAATAAGAACGGCATAATTGAATTGTCAGAAAATCTTACAGATATTATTGATAAACTAAGGGAGTTTCTATTGCCACCACTATATGCGGCTGCTGGTAATGATACATTTCTTCATTCGTGGCCTTCAGGTGGGCCTTGGGCACTAAAAAAATAGTTTTGATAAAGATTAATAATCGGAATCTTGGGAATCTTGGGGACGAATCTTGGGGACGTCCTTGACTAAGACGAATCTTGGGACGAATCTTGGGTAGAGTAGAGAGCTGGTTGCTGCGACCTTAGGTTTGGCATATCTGTTTCCGCCCCTTTCGTCTGGCAGTGCCTCAATAGCCGTGCCGTAGCTGCCTTGGCCAGCCCTCCCTCATCAAACCGAGGTCAACGGGTCAAGTCTGCTTTTGACCCTTGGCTCAGTTTTTCAAGAGTCAAAAGCATCTGCCACCTGTTTTGATCAGTTAACGCAGTTGCATGATAGCCCTTTCATCCCTAAACTAAGCGCCTTCCATATTTCAGGCTGTTCCTTACACAAAGCAATATCAATACCACTTTTATGCTTTTTTATTTCATCAATGATTGTTCTGAACATTTTGATCCTAAGGCTTTTAGGGTATCGGAGCTTTTTCCCTTCTCTAACCAGGCTTTTGTTAACTTTCAATAAAGCAGACTCGGGAAAGCTGGATCCGATATGCGTCAGTGTCTTTTTGAATCGATCAAGCAGTGTGTGGCCTGGTTCATTTGTGAAAAAAGTTGTGTCGGTAATCATCTCAGTTTTTAAGCTGGGTGTTATTATCTTTCAAAATGCTAATCCGTGAACTAATTTTTTGACAGGAGTAACAAAATTTTCAAGATATTTTATCTTTAACTTATATCCTATTTATCCTTTTTAATTCAGAATTTAATCGTTGTTTCCGTAAGTTGCCTTAT
>JAHIKR010000055.1 GCA_018897415.1 Pseudomonadota bacterium | reverse complement strand
GACTCCTTTTATGTTAGGATCATGAGAAAGACTAAGGTGTGTCTTGACCATACATGTTCCCAATTTCGAAAGTTCAGGATCCTGCTCAATTCTCTTGGCCTTGGCCTCGGCCTCAGGAGTATAGCTCACACCGTCAGCACCGTAAACTTCTTTTGCAATTATTTCAATCCGTTTACGGAGCGGAGTATCCAGTTCATAAAGAAGGCGAAAATCGTTTTCTTCTTCACATGCATCAACAACTGCATCGGCGAACTCCAAAGCCCCGTCACCACCCTTAAGCCAATGCTCAGAGACAGCAACACGGACACCTGCAGCTTCAGACAACCTGCGAACCGTATTTATCTCATCCTTTGTGTCAGTATAAAATGAATTAATACAAACAACTGGATTAATACCGGCCTTTTTTACCGTCTTAATGTGATGAACAAGATTTTCACACCCCTTTTCAACCCAGTCAACATGCTCCTCAAGATATGCAGGGTCCATTGGTTTGCCTGGAGGTACTGGGGGTCCGCCGCCATGACATTTCAACGCACGAATAGTTGCAACCACTACAGCACAATGAGGTTTCAGCCCGCTAAAACGGCATTTTAAGTTCCAGAATTTCTCAAAGCCAATATCTGCTCCAAAGCCACTTTCAGTAACATGATAGTCTGCTAATTTTAATCCTACTCTGTCTGCAATAATTGATGACTGCCCTATGGCTATGTTTGCAAATGGCCCCGCATGTACCAAAACCGGCTGTCCCTCAAGGCTCTGCATAAGATTTGGATTCAATGCTTCCACCATCCAGGCAGTCATGGCACCGTCAACCTCGAGATCTGCCGTAGTAACTGGATCACCTTTCTTATTATATGCGACCACAATTTTACCCATTCGCTCACGCATATCTTCCAGGCTGGTAGCAACCGCTAAGATAGCCATAATCTCGGAACTTACTGCGATTCCAAATTTGGACTGCATGGGAAAACCATCCATTTTGCCACCAAGACCTATAATTATATTGCGTAGTGACTGGGCGCAAAAATCAATTATCCATCCCATTTCAACATTTTTTGGATTAATATCCAGCCGTTTCAAATTCTTTTTAGCCAGGATCTCATCAGAATAATTGTTTTCATGCTGCATCCTTGATGTCAAAGCTACCATGGCTAAATTATGTGCATTCATGATAGCATTAATATCGCCGGTCAGACCTAATGAAAAAGGTGTAAGAGGAATACACTGCGCAAGCCCGCCTCCGGCAGCGCTACCCTTAATATTCATTGTGGGACCTCCGGAAGGCTGTCGGATAGCGCCTATCACTCGTTTGCCTCTTTTGCCAAGTCCCTGCACCAATCCCATGGCAGAAGTGCTTTTTCCTTCTCCGAGCGGAGTGGGGGTTATAGCTGTTACATCAATATATTTTGCGTCCGGTTTTCCTTCCAGCCGTTTAATAACCTTTGCAAAATCTACTTTTGCCACATAATGCCCATGCGGAAGTAACTCTTCTTTCTCAAGTCCAAGTTCCTCTCCGAGTTGATATACAGTTTTCATATTCTTTTCCGCATCTTCGGCAATTTCCCAATCCTGATGCTTAGTTGGATCAAGAGACATAGATTCCTCCTTTTTTTATGTTAAGCGCATGAAATTTGATGGTCTCGTAAAATTTGTGAAAAGCTGATATTAAAATATTAGAGAAAATTGTGGGAAGAAAATGCATACAACCTTTATTTCTGTATTTCCATAATTTACTGAACCGTATTTATTTATTCATGTTATATATAAATGCTGCTTTCTATTTAGTCAAGCAAAAAATTCAGTAACTAAATTGAACTACATATTTGGGATAAAATAATAACGGCTAATTATGAATAGGCCAAGGGATTCGATATGCTAAACTAAATAATATAAATCTGGGTTTCTGTAAAATAATTACACCATATTTATATATAGGTAGGCATTTTTTTGCATTATATCATAGTCATTCTCGGTCAAACCGGCTCCACAAACAACTTTTTTTGCCATTTTCTCATTAATCAAATCTTCAGGTGCATGCGAATCAGTGTTAATGACAAGCTTGGCACCTATTTTCATGGCAAGCATGGCAACATGTCCGTTGGTCAGAGAATGTCCTTTACGAGCTGATATCTCCAAAAAAATTCTATTTTCTTTTGCTTTTAAAACTTCCTCCTCGCTTATCAG
>JAHIKR010000054.1 GCA_018897415.1 Pseudomonadota bacterium | reverse complement strand
GTTTGTAAGGAGCGAGACATGCACGGCATTTTATCCCTGGTGAAAAACCTTCTATGTGCCTGTCCTGGTCAAATCCCAAGGTATAGTGGTTTAGAATATCAATCATATTATTTTGCTCTTTTAAAAAAACTATCTAATACCTGCCATGCCAGAGAAGGTTCATAGGAATTAGTGGGTGCGAAACTTGAGTTAGTATTTCTGAACACAGAAACAGCAGGTAAATCATGATCATAAAAGGCAACAGAGAATTAAAAGATCATTACCATGAGCTATGCTCAGGTGATATATTCATAGGTACAATATCCTCAAGGCATATGAAATCATTTATGCTTATTGATCTTCTTGAGCGGAATATAAACTGCCTGCCTTCCCCACTCTCACAAATTCTAAACAGCTCCAAAGCTGCACAGGCTTTAATTTTAAGAGACTGGA
This sequence comes from Pseudomonadota bacterium, assembly GCA_018897415.1. GTDB lineage: Bacteria > Desulfobacterota > Desulfobacteria > Desulfobacterales > ETH-SRB1 > B13-G4. The sequence goes on along the minus strand of JAHIKR010000054.1, from coordinate 6,047 downwards.
TGCTTCCGCATACATGTGTTATAACAAAGCGGACAGAGCTGATTGAAACCATAAATAGATACAATAAAAACGGCATAGGCCCGGTAGTGAGCAAAGAAAACCATTTGCACTGCGGATATGGAGTAAGAAGATGGGACACCATTGAAACCCTCTATAGTTTCACAGCTCTGTCGGAATCTTCTTATCCGTTTGTCGTTCAGCCTTTTTGTGAAGATTTTACCGATATCAGGGTAATTATTGTGGGAGATTATACTGAAGCATATACCAGGCACAACCCGAACAACTTCAGAATGAATATAGCTGCAGGTGGAAAAAGTCATCCATACATACTGAAAAATGAAGAAAAGGAATTCTGTTATGCTATTATGAAACGCAGCAAGTTTCCCTTTGCTCATATCGATCTTATGATTACAGGAAATAACAATAAATACCTATCGGAAATAGCCTTAAACGGCGGCATCAAAGGTGCAAGTATAAGTAGAGAAGAACTAGATAAGAAAAAACAAGATCTTCTTGAAAAACTGGCAAAAAACTCATAAAAAATTGAAAAAAGGGGAGATTTTTATGAAAGTCCTAGTAATCGGCGGTGGCGGCAGAGAACATGCCCTTGTCTGGAAAATTGCTCAAAGCCCAAAAGTAAAGAAGATATATTGTGCACCGGGAAATGCAGGAATCGCTGAACTGGCGACCTGCCTGCCAATCAATTCCGGAGATATCAACAAACTTCTCGAATTTGCCAAAAAAGAAAAAATAGATCTGACTGTAGTAGGCCCTGAAGATCCTCTATGTAAAGGTATTGTTGATATTTTTGAAAAACAAGGTTTAAAAATATTCGGTGCAAATCAAAAGGCTGCAGAAATAGAATCCAGCAAATCTTTTGCAAAATACTTATTAAATAAATACGGAATTAATACTGCCACTGGCGAGACATTTACCAGTTATAAAAAAGCGGAAAACTATATACACAAAATGGGTGCTCCTATTGTTGTAAAAGCTGATGGGCTTGCAGCCGGCAAAGGAGTAATTGTCTGCGAAACCGTTTCGGAAGCAATTGATGCCCTTAAACTTATAATAAAAAAGCGCGCTTTCGGTGACGCCGGGAATAAAGTAGTCGTTGAGGAATGCCTTACCGGTGAAGAAGCTTCTTTCCTTGCCTTCACAGACGGCAAAACCATACTTCCCCTTCCCTCCTCACAGGATCACAAAGCAATATACGACAACGACCAGGGTCCAAATACAGGAGGAATGGGCGCATATTCTTCTGCTCCAATAGTGGACCGATATATGCATAAAAAAATTATGGAAGAAATTATGATGCCGACTATCCAGGCAATGGTAAGTGAAGGCCGGCCTTATAAGGGTATATTGTATGCTGGACTTATGATAGATAAAGGCGAGATAAATGTCCTTGAATTCAATGCACGTTTTGGAGATCCTGAGGCTCAACCTCTTTTAATGCGGATGAAAAACGACATTGTTCCGATAATGGAAGCAACAATTGAAGGAACGCTGGACAAATGCAAACTTGAAATTGACGACAGGGCGGCGGTCTGTGTAGTCATGGCATCCAAAGGATATCCTGGTTCATACAAGAAGGGATTGCCTATTTCAGGGCTTAAAGACGTAAAAAGAATGAAAGATATTGTAGTTTTTCATGCAGGGACTGCTGAGAAGGAGAAAAAAGTTGTTGCTAATGGGGGCCGTGTCCTGGGAGTTACCGCTTTAGGGGATTCCGTCAAAAAAGCCATATCAAAGGCATATTCGGCTGTTTCAAAGATAACATGGAACGGAGTATATTATCGCAGTGATATTGGACAGAAGGCATTAAAAAGGATAGAACAACCTCCGAAAGTAGGAATTGTAATGGGGAGCGACTCGGACTATAAAGTTATGGAAGGGACTATAGCTGTTCTGAAAAAATTCGGCATTCCATTTGAAATGACTGTTGCATCTGCACACAGAAGCCCCAAAAAGGTACATGAATTTGCATCTTCCGCACGAAAGCGAGGGCTTAAAGTTATTATTGCAGGAGCAGGACATGCGGCTCATCTTGCAGGAGCTATTGCTGCAAACACTTCTCTCCCCGTCATAGGCGTCCCAATAGATTCTTCTGCCTTGCAAGGCTTAGATTCTCTTCTTTCTACCGTTCAAATGCCCCCTGGCATACCAGTAGCAACTATGGCTATAGGAAAACCAGGAGCAAGAAATGCCGGCATACTTGCAGCACAGATACTCGCTATTTCAGATGCCGATTTGGGGAAAATGCTTGATAATTATAAAAAAGAAATGTCAGCAAAGGTAGAAGAAAAAGCAAGTAAACTTCAAGGTCAAATATAGTGTCCAGCCGAAAATTACTGATAGACCCGTTTAACCCCCAGCCAGAGTTAGTTATAGAAGCAGCCCAGTCAATAAAAAAGGGAGGTATAGTTCTATTTCCGACAAGATGTCTTTACGGACTTGGAGCAGATGCATTTAATCCAGAGGCTGTTGACAGGGTTTTCAGGATAAAACAAAGACCATACAACAAACCGATATCAGTTCTGATAAAGGATATAAATGACCTGCATATACTTGTAAAACATGTCCCATCCGCTGCAAAATGTATTATGGACAACTTCTGGCCGGGACAAATCACAATTGTATTTGAGGCGAAAAGCAGCGTCTCCCGCAATCTTACTGGAGGTACAGGCAAAATCGGCATACGCATGCCAGAACATCCTGTAGCTCTTTCCCTGGTAAAAGAAGTAAATAGCCCGATAACAGGGACAAGTGCCAATATCTCAGGGAAAGTAGGGTGTTCAGCTATATCTGATCTTGACGCTCAAATTGCTGATAAAATAGATATGATACTTGATGCGGGGCCGCTAAAAGGTGGAGCAGGTTCAACCGTTATCGATGTTACAACTCCCTTTCCCACAATTTTAAGGGAAGGTTATGTTTCTGCAAAGGATATTATTGCAGCACTTGAGAAAAGATAACGCTTTAGCTTTTCGAAAATATATTCGCTTCAGGTATAATCAAATTAAAACCATGAAAAACTCTCGCATAACATATCATAAAGAAAGAACTCGCCGCGAATTTAAATATATGATTGTAGTTCAGCGAAATTTTATAGAGAAATACATAATCCTGTTAGGTTCTTTCTTAATGATATCTAATGCGTTCAAACAGTTTCCTGTTTTGAATTTGATTATACCTGAAGCTCTTGCGTAGCCAGCTTATTCCAAAAATCTAACCTATTACGAGAAAAGCAATTTTATTGACAATAACCGCTAATTCCCATATGTAAGGAATCTGCGCCGGAGTGGTGAAACTGGTAGACGCAGAGGACTCAAAATCCTCCGGAGGCAACTCCATCTCGGTTCGATTCCGAGCTCCGGCACCAAAAAAAGCAAAAAGGGTTAACAAATTAAATTTGTTAACCCTTTTATTTTTTTGTATTGAGATGTCGTTGTCAGCAATATGGTTAGCCCGAATTTCTCATGAAATTCGGGAAAGGGGAGTTTTCGCTGGCTCTATTTTATAGCAAGGACCTCTATTATTTTTGCAGAAAGCTCGTTCAGAGTGAACGGCTTCTGAATAAAACCATCGCATCCTCGTTTCAATATCTCGGTTGCCTGTCCGTCTAAGCTGTAGCCGCTGGAAAGAAGGACTTTTATATCCGGGGCAATCTTTTTTAAACGGTCATAAGCTTCCCCTCCACTCATATTAGGCATAACCATGTCTAAAAGAACTATATCTATCTCATCTTGATTTTTTCTGTAAAGTTCTATAGCTTCTTTTCCATTTCTTGCTGTGAGTACCCTGTAGCCCATTGCTTCCAATAAATCCTTACCCACTTCAAGGATAATTGTTTCATCATCCACAAGAAGGGCCATCCCGGCTCCCCTAACAAACTCATCGGAACTTTTAACAGCTTTTACAGCTTTATTTGCCGAGGCAGGAAGATAAATCCTGAAGATGGTACCATGCCCCTTTCTGGACTCAACATCAATGTAACCTCCATGAGCCTTAATAATACCGTAAGCAGATGCAAGACCAAGGCCAGTGCCTCTTCCCATCTCTTTGGTTGTAAAGAAGGGATCGAAAATGCGCTCCATGGTTTCTTTATCCATGCCTATACCGGTGTCTGCAACTGTCAATACGACATAATTACCCGGTTTGGGCTTATACATTTTGCCCTTTATATTATTGTGAGTCGTATTTTCAGTTTTCAGAATAAGCTTTCCACCGCCGGGCATTGCATCAGCGGCATTAACATAAAGATTTAACAGAACCTGCTCTATTTGCCCCGGATCTGCCTCAATCGCATGCAGATCATCGGATAGTTCCCTGTAGATTACAATCTCCTTTTTTGCCCTGCCAAATGTATCAGAAGTTTCTTTTATTAAATGGTTCAGGTTAATGGGCTTAACCTCATATTGACCCTTTCTGGCATAACCAAGCAGATGTGATGTCAGTCTGGCTCCGCTTTCAACCTGTTTTTCAATATTCTTTAACCTTTCATAAAAGGGATGAGCTGAATCAACTTGCATTAACATTAAGGAAGTATTGCCCTGGATACCCATTAGCAAATTGTTAAAGTCATGGGCAATACCTCCGGCTAATGTGCCGATAGCTTCCATTTTCTGGGCTTGTTGCAATTGGATCTCTGTCTTCTTTTTTTCGGTAATGTCCTCAAAAATACCTATAGCTCCTAAAAATTCTCCGTTTTCAGAAGTTATTCTGTTATGCTTAGCCTTTATTGTCATCTTTCTGTTACTGATCTCGGAAACATAATCTCCTTCAAAATAGCCTGACCCTTTCTTTAAAGTATCCTCAATCTCCCATCGAGCTTCCCCATCTCTCATTAATTTCAACAAGTTATGGCCAATAAGTACGTCTTTTGGTGCACCAATAATATCTGCATATTTTTCATTGCATTCAATTATAACCCCTTCTTGATCAAAATGCACAATTCCAAGTGGTGAATGATCAAAGATCATACGATATCTTTGTTCCGACTCCCGGAGAGTTTCAGCGGCTTCCCGTTTCTCAATGGCTCTGCGGATTGTCTCCAGCAATATCTCTGTATCGAAAGGTTTCCTCACATAACTATAGGCACCAAGATTCACCGCATCGATAGCTGACGCTTGTGAGGCATAGGCGGTAAGCAGAACACATTCAATACTGGGGGAGCACTCCTTCAACTCCCTCATTACATCAAGGCCGAACATATCTTTAAGCCTGAGATCAATAAGAGCTACATCAGGCATCTCTTCTCTGGCCTTATCAATGGCAGCCTTCCCAGTAGCAGCATCTATAGTTCTATAACCTTTTGCCTCGAATATATTGGAAAGTGACTTTCTTAAATCCGAGTTATCATCTACGATTAATATAGTTTTTGAATCCATCGCTTAACATACCTCTTTGTTCTGACAGGCAATCGTAGTATCCTGCCCAGAGCATTGTGTTGAGAAGAAAGCTTATGCAATTTAGGATTATGTTCATGTGATAAGAACCATAAGCAAGGCAAAAGCATAAATAATTAAAACAAGCAGTAATATCCATGAAGGATAACTCGTTTCGAATAATATTTCTTCCCATTCCGTTTTTTCTGTCTCGCTATCCATTTTTCATATCCCTTTAAAGGTCCAAAGTCCAATGACCAATTAACTTCGATTACCAAAAATGATCTCGCCCAGTTTATGCAGATCACCTATTCCACGCACATCGTGGGGAAACATCGACACCCTTGTTATTGAGCGTGAAGGAAATATTGAATGGATTCTTTTGATATATTCTGTCTGCTCCACCCTTTTGGATGAACAAAAATCACAATCGGTCTGCGGAATGACCATGTTGACTATAATGTTGCCGCAATGAATCTTTGCATTATCCAAAGCGCTTACAAGCCGCTCAAGTTCAAGCAATCCCATGGCCTCAGGAATAGTGATTGCTACAAAATTCGTTCTATTGCGATCCATAAAGGCTTCCTGAATTCTTCTGACATTTCTGGACATGGCAAGTGCCTTTTCAGCGGCTTCAGCCAGCCTGAGTACTCCCCT
>JAHIKR010000053.1 GCA_018897415.1 Pseudomonadota bacterium | reverse complement strand
TCATAAGGAGGGCCTTGACGCCAAGATTATAGAACTCCTTAATATTTGGACGAGGGCGCCTCGTCTTGAAGCATGGGAGCAAATTGTTAAAAGGCTGAGTGAGCCTGAGTTCTCCGTTAAAATAGGTATTGTTGGGAAATACACAGATTTGACTGAGTCATACAAAAGTTTAAATGAAGCGCTTTACCATGGCGGTATCCCCAATAATTGTTGCGTTAATCTTAAATTTATAGATTCGGAAACAATAAACGAAAATAATGCCAAAGAAATTCTGGCTGATGTCGATGGTATACTTGTACCAGGCGGATTTGGGTCACGTGGTATTGAAGGGAAGATTTCCGCAACAAAGTATGCAAGGAAAAATAAAATTCCTTTTTTTGGCATATGTCTTGGAATGCAGGTTGCTGTGATTGAGTTTGCTCGCAACGTAGCAGGCATGGATGGGGCTCACAGCTCAGAGTTTGATGCGAAAACTCCTTACCCTGTTATTTATCTTATGTTACAGTGGTATGATGAGAAGACTAAAACAATCCAGAAACGTGATATAAACTCTGACAAGGGAGGATCTATGCGTCTGGGAGCCTATTCATGTAATATTAAAAAAGATACTTTTTCTTTTAAAGCATACGGAGTCAGCGATATTTCTGAAAGACATCGGCACAGATATGAATTTAATAACGAGTTTAAAGAAAAACTAGAAGAGAATGGTTTAGTAATAAGCGGTACTTCCCCAAACGGTGAGCTGGTTGAAATTGTCGAAATCCATGATCACCCATGGTTTCTTGGATGTCAGTTCCATCCTGAATTCAAATCCAGACCCATGCATCCACATCCTCTTTTTAAGGATTTTATTAAAGCTTCTTTAGAAAACTCAAAAACCTCATAGTAGGACTGCTTTTGGTAAATGTCATTCCGTAGTGAGAATTTATTATGCAGACCTTTGTTTGATGGTCACACAAGAAGTAGTGTGAATTATGTGGTTACGAAAAAAAGCCATAGATATATTTCATGGCTGTAAAGACAATGATGCTGCCGAGCATCCATTTAATGACTTTTGCAGGCACATATTTTTGGCACCTTGCCCCAAGATACATGCCGCACATGCCACCAAGACCGAAAAGTATCCCAAGCAGCCAGTCTGGCGCAATTGACATATCAGGATAAAACGGAGCGATCGCCTGGTAAAAAATTACCCCTGCAAAGGAGGTGACAAATGTCCCCATTAGCGCTGCTCCTGCCACGGTATAGACGGGAAGGCGGCAAAATGAGACAAAGAAAGGCGCGATAATGGCCCCTCCGCCAATGCCATATACCCCTCCAACGATGCCCACAATAAAGCTCAAAGTGAAAATTGTCCAGATGGAGATATCAAAGCTTTCTCCGTAGAACTCATACCCTAGCCGTTTGAAATTGAAATGGGTAATACGTACTGCTGGTAATGCCTTGCCCTTAAAGCTTTTAACCCGCTCCTCTTTTTTTCGATATTGACGTACGAGCTCCTGAAACCGCTTTTCACTTGAAGCCTTGTCCGCACCCGGAAGTGGTTTTCGCAGAAGATCTCTAATCATGCGGGTTCCGATGTAGAGAAGTACCATGGCGGCAAATAGTTTAAAATTTTTTGGATTTGGGAGATAGGCAACACGGACAAAGGCTCCGATAAACACCCCTGGAAGAGTGCCGATAATGACAACCCATGTAAGCGGCCAGACCATTCGGCCCTCCCGAATATAACGATATACGCCGCTCGGAATGGCTACAATGTTAAAAAGGTGATTAGTGGAACTCACAGAGGGGTTCGTAAAGCCCAAAAAAGACATCTGAAATGGCAAAATGAGAAATGCACCTGATACCCCACCCATTGATGTAAAGAATGAGATGCCAAAAGCCACTATCGGCGGCACCCAGGGAGCAACCTCTATACCAGCAGTCGGAAAATACATAAGAATCCTCCTTTCAGCAGATATTAATTTAGGTATTAATCTTGGCTTAGTGACACGACTATATATTAAATCGTGTTACTTAAATAATAAGTTTTACTAATGCTTGTCAACTATTTTCTTTACGCAAGATTTAATAGATGATTATATTAATTGAATAAATATCGTTGGGTTATTATTATAGCGTGAATAATGAAATCCTGAGGGCAAACGTGATGAAAAAAAGCAGCGAAAAAAAGAAGGATAGCCTGATAAGTGACCTCCTGTCCACGAGAAGACTCACCCGTTTAAACCCTGCGGGTATCTTAACCATTCCAAAAAACGCCAAGTGCTTGGACACGGAACAACTCGATAAGTTTGAAAAGTCCTTTCGGCAATGGGTCGACAGGACGATTCGTTCCGATGTACGGATTTCAAGGAAGCGGATCTTTCTTATCTTTATGTTGATACGATATACAGGCGCACGGTTTAATGAGATTTTAAGCTTAAATGCTCTAAAAGATATCGATGTGAAGAATAATCTTGTTCGAATCGGACGAATAGAAGGTAAGGACAAACCGGAATTGCGTGATGTGCAAATCCCGTTAGATCTTACAAACGAAATTAACAAAGTCCTGAATGACCCGGAATTCTCAGAATTCCTAGCCTCTCTTTTTAAAATTGACCCAGGGCATGTAAGGCGGAAGTTTTACGAAAGAGCTCAAGAATGTGGGTTTCTCAAAGAGTATGGTAACCCAAATGCCATCAGGCGATCAAGGGCTATTGAACTCTTGCGAAGTAATATGCCACCTGTGGTAGTCCAGAATCTCTTCGGGCTTTCAACCCCAGGCTTGACAGCATCGCTTCTAAAATTTTCCAACGAAGACATGCGC
>JAHIKR010000052.1 GCA_018897415.1 Pseudomonadota bacterium | reverse complement strand
CTGGCTATAGCTCTTTTTATAAATTTGAACCAGAAATCTTAAAGTGCTTTAAATTGATAGAGAAATATAGACTGTTTTTAATTTTGTCCACGATGTCATGGCACAAAATAGTGTCCACGATGTTGTGGCACTCAACAATTAGCCGTTAGCTTTTAGCTTAACAGTCCATTTCTAATACGTTTTTTACCTAATAGCTAACTGCTAACTGCTAACTGCTGGCATCCGTAAATATTGAAAAAGTGTAAACTACAAAATGAAGGATGCCATATTATTCATTAAATTTATACCTGCGGCGTATGTTGGCAATTATGCCCTGGGGTCGGAACACCATCATAATAACCATTATGGCTCCGAAAAGCAGCATTCTGTAGTCAGAAAAAGCCCTGAGATATTCTGGCAGAAGGATCAGGATTAAAGCTCCGATAATAACGCCTACAATCGAACCCATACCTCCCAATACTACGATTGAAAGTATCATGGCTGATTCAAGGAATGTGAAACTTGCGGGATTAATAAAAGTAGTTTTGGCGGCAAATATTACACCAACCATTCCAGCCCATGTTGCACCAAGTGCAAAGGCCGTCAGTTTTGTCCTGGTTTTGTCAATTCCCATAGCCTGGCATGCTATTTCGTCCTCTCTCAATGCTATCCATGCTCTGCCTATCCTTGAATTCTGCAGTCTGTTAACCACAATGATTGTAAATATGGCGAGACAGATCATAAGAAAGTAAAGATATATGGTTGCTGTCTGAAGAGAAAATTGGATACCAAAAAAAGCCGGTCTATCAATATTGGCAATGCCGCTTGGGCCAAAAGAGAATTCATTCCAGTTTTCCAATACAAGCCTGATTATTTCTCCAAACCCAAGCGTAACAATGGCAAGATAGTCGCCTCTCAAACGAAGTACAGGGAAACCTAGGAGTATGCCAAAAATAAAACCTAAAACAGCTCCTATCGGGAGTACCGACCAGAAACCAAGGCCAAAATGGTGGTTCAATAATGCATAACTGTAGGCGCCTACAGCATAAAAGGCAACATATCCAAGATCAAGCAACCCGGCAAGACCCACCACGATATTAAGACCTAGACCAAGAACAACATACATTAAAGCAGTTGTCATTATATTGGTCTGATACATGGAAAAAATAAAAGGAAAAGCGACTGCGATAATAGTTAAGCCTATCAGCAAAGGAATATAAAGTTTGGGTTCTTCCAATATCCTCTGAATGAAAGAAGTTTTTCCCAGTTCATAGGTTTCAGTACGTTTTTCCCCTGTCTCCTTTTTTTTCAGCATATAACGCCAGACAAAGGAGAGCAAAAAACTGCCGATTCCCACAACGAGCATGTTTCCCCAGCGCCATTCAACAACTTTCTCTATAGGATTGACGCGAATTACCATTATGGGAAATGTCAAAAACATAAACCAAATAGAGACAAGAAATGATTTTTTTATTTCCTGAATTTTAATCATTGTTTAGATCCAATTAATAATTACTCAAGTTTCGCACCCCCTCTATGCAGCAAAAGCTTTAAGGGGGCAGGTATTAGATAGTTTTTTTAAAAAGCAAAATATGTTCACTCTGACTTTGGCAACGGCACCCCGCCCGCCTCGCGTTGCGAAGCATTGCGGGCAGGTCAGTTTGTAAGGAGCGAGACATGCACGGCATTTTATCCCTGGCGAAAAACCTTCTATGTGCCTGTCCTGGTCAAATCCCAAGGTATAGTGGTTTAGAATATCAATCATATTATTTTGCTCTTTTAAAAAAACTATCTAATACCTGCCCTGCCATAGAATGCCCATAGGAATTAGTGGGTGCGAAACTTGAGTAATTATACTTTTTGCGCTGCAGCCCGCCCAAGAATACCCGCCGGCCTGAATATAAGAATCAGTACAAGTAATCCAAAAGCAAAAACATCTTCATAATCGCTTGAAACGTAGCCCGTTGCAAAACTTTCTGTCAGACCGAGAACAAGTGCGCCTAAAACAGCGCCGGGGATACTGCCTATTCCGCCAAGCACGGCAGCAGTGAATGCTTTTATTCCTGCGATAAAACCAATATAAAAATTTATCTGACCAACATGGGAGGCAATTAGGACTCCGCCCAGTGCGGCTAAAGCGGAGCCAATTATAAATGTTATAGAAATTACTCGATCAACATTTACCCCTACCAGCATGGCCATATTCCTGTCCTGAGCTGTTGCGCGCATAGCCTTGCCTATCCTGGTAAACTTGATCAGAAAAGTCAGTAAAACCATAGCTGTCGAGGTAGTAATCAGAATGACTATCTCCGGTGAACTAATAATATGCCTGTATGGCTTTATAAATTCAAATTCAGGAATAAGGTTGGGGAAGGGAAGAAAATCCGATGTTTGAGCCAACAGTACATAATTTTGAAGAAAAATTGACATGCCGATTGCGCTTATAAGTGGCGAAAGCCGCTGAGCATGGCGAAGTGGCTTGTAAGCTATCTTTTCAACGGTATAACCATAAGCCGAAGAATATATCACGGCCAACAGAGATGCCAGTACAATTACTGCAATCTCGTTAAAACCCAGTAATGTCAGAACACTTGTAAAAATAAGAGCGGTAAATGCCCCTATCATATAAACTTCACCATGTGCAAAATTGATCAATTCTATAATGCCATATACCATGGTGTAGCCAAGGGCAATAAGGGCATATATACTCCCTCGAGTCAGCCCTCCAAGAATAAGTTCAAGAAAATATTCCATTTAGACCTATTTTACTTCAACATAAACTCCGTTTTGTACCTGATACATGCAAAAACCTACTCCGATCGCATCGCCACGTTCATCAAAGCTAATTTTTCCAAGTGGTGTATCCACATATTCGGTTCTAAGTACTTTTGATACAGCATCATAATCTGTAGAACCCGCCCTCTCAATTGCATTTAGCAGCGCCAGAGAGGCTGAATAAGCATTAAGAAAAAAAGCGCCCGGTTCTGATCCATAAGTATTTCTGTGAGCCTCAATTGCAGCAATGGCCATTGGATTATTGGATGTATCAAGCGGCCCTGTAGCATATACTCCTTCTGCATATTCTCCTGCAACTTTTATAAACGTATTATCTTTAACGCCATCGTCTGAAATAAATACGGCTTCCATGCCTTTTTTCCGCATCTGGCTGATTATTTTTGATGCTTCAGGATGATATCCGCCAAAGATAACTGCTTCGGCTCCCGAATGCTTTATTTTCTGAACAACAGCAGAATAATCAACAGCGCCTGGAGTAATGCCTTCGTACAATACTATTTCTGCTTTATCTGAAGCTTCCAAATATTTTTTCGCACACTCAGCAAGTCCCTTTCCATAATCGCCCTTGTCGTGGAGAACAGCAATTTTTCTAACCTTTAAAACATCTATTGCAAAATTAACTTCAAGTCTTGCCTGTGCATCATCTGAAGCAATGGTTCGGAAAAAATTAGGATAGTCGCCGCTCTGTGTAAGCGCAGGATTGGTGCAAGAGGGAGACATGATAATTATCTTTGAATCCTTATAAATGCCAAGAGCCGCCTTTGTGGCACCGCTGCATATATGACCTAAAACAATGTCAACGCCTTCTGTAACCAGCTTGGTGGCTGTATTGGTGGCTATTTCCGGTTTGCAGACATCGTCTTCAACCAACAATTCAACCTTTCTCCCGAGAATTCCACCCTTTGCATTAATATTCCGAACCACCAGCTCTGCCGCTCTTACAGAAGGAACACCGTAAGATGCCAGATCTCCGCTGTGCGCTCCCGCAACACCAAGCTTGATATTTGCAGCGGATTTTTGAGAAGAATCAGAAGTGCTTTCAGATTCACCACATGAGATAAAAAAGAACCCGTACAACATAACTACAACTAAGGAAATAAGCTGTTTTCCAAAACTACACTTCATAACAATTTGTCCCTAAATTAATATAAATAAACACAGCTGGTTACAAACACAGATCGACTAAAAACCAAGTTTTTTTATAATAATATGGCCGTATTGAGTCAAGATAAAACAATTTATAAAAATTTCTTGCCGTTTCATCAATATGTTTATAATAAAATACTCGAGTTTTCGCACCAAAACAAATTATAAGGAGTTAAAACTTATTTTGAAAAGAATAGGAATAGTTGTAAAGGCGGATGCAAAGGCCGGAAAAAAGGCCGATGAACTTGAAAACTGGCTGAGGTCAAAAGGCATAGATGTTGTAAGGAAAGAAACTTCTCCTCCTCGAAAATTTTCGATCCAAGGCGAATCTTCTGCACCACCGGATCTTTCTTGTATTTTCGTTCTTGGTGGTGATGGAACTTTTTTAAGCGCTGTCTGCTGGATAGGAGAGCAAGACATTCCCATCCTCGGCGTAAAGTTTGGCGAAATAGGTTTTCTATCAGAAATTACAGAAGAAAGCCTGTTTGCTGTGGCTGAATCCATTTTGGATGGAAATTTTACCACAAAACCCAGGATACGCCTTCTTGTAAAGATTTTTAGAGAAGGAAAAGAAATCGCCCGCGAAACTGTCCTGAACGATATAGTTATTAACAGGGGAGCTCTTGCCAGGCTGGCACATATAAAGACATATATAGATGACCACTATTTGACTACTTATAGTGCTGACGGTCTTATCGTGGCAACCCCAACCGGCTCTACAGCCTATTCGCTTGCTGCCGGAGGGCCTATTATACATCCAGAGGTAAAAGGAATAATAATGACGCCTATTTGTCCATTTACTCTAACAATACGACCTTTAATAGTTCCTGAATCAATGTCCATAAAAATCATGCTTGAAGAAAAGTCGTCAGACGTTATGCTTACTTTTGACGGTCAAGCGGGTCTCGAGATAAATGAGAGAGATACTATTATTGTAAAAAAAGGTCCCCATTCTATCAGTATGATAACTCTGACGGGCAAATCCTATTTTGATGTTTTAAAAACTAAATTACGATGGAGCGGCGGTCGTGTTTAGCTTGTGAAATATGGCTTAGAAAGACAGGCCCGGCAATTATAACAATCCTTATTTGAATGCATCTCTATGCTTAAAGAACTTTCCATTAGAAATTTTACAATAATTGAAAATCTTCATATATGCTTTTCAGACGGCCTAACCATATTAAGTGGTGAAACCGGAGCCGGCAAGTCCATCATTATAAATGCCGTTAATCTTTTACTTGGCAGCAGAGCATCGACAAAACTCATTAGAACCGACGCTGAAGCCGCTGAACTTGAAGTATTATTTAAAATAACTCCCGAAAGCAGAGCTTTTAAAATCCTTGATGAACAAGGCTGCAAGGCATCTGAAGAATTATTGATAAGAAGAATTATTTCCCGCGGAGACCAACACAGAATTTACATAAACGGACATCTTGCAACCATACAGATGCTGAATCAGGTAACTGAAAATCTGGCCAGCATATCCGGACAACACGCTCATCAGGGTCTTTTGAAAGAAGATTTTCAACTTATGATTATTGACCAGTTCGGTAGTCTGATGCCTGTGCGCACCCAAATTTACAAGCTTTTTAATGAAATTGTTCCATTGATTCAGAAACTTCGTAAACTTAATAACATAAAAGACAGGCAGGCGGAACATATTAATTTGCTGGAATTTCAAAAAAAAGAAATTTTAGAAGCTTCTATAACTGCTGGAGAAGATGCCTTTCTTGAACAGGAAAGATTAAAATTAAAAAATGGTGAAGAACTTTACAGGGCTGTCTACAGCAGCATTGAAGAACTTTACAGCGCAAACGGAGCTATAGTTGAAAGGCTTGTTGAGGTAAAAAAGAATCTTGACAGGGCAAGTGAAATAGATCCCGACCTGTCATCAAAAGCAAAAGACCTGAACGAGGCTTGTTTTCGAATAGAGGATATAGCTGAGGAGCTTAGAGCTTACCTAAAAATTATCCCATTGGATGATAAACGTCTGGAAGAGGTGGAATCGCGCCTGGATATCCTCACAAGATTGAAGCGTAAATACGGCGGAACCCTTGAAGCGGTAATTTCACATCTTGAAACTATAGATCACGAACTTTCCGGGATTGAAAACATCTCCGATCAAATAAATGACACTGAAACAAGGCTTTCGGAATTACACAACAATTTATCTAAATTAGCCTTAGATCTTTCATCTAAAAGATCGCAAATTGCAAAATTACTTTCAAAAAAAGTTGAAAAAGAGCTTGCCTCGCTTCAGATGTCTAAGACAAAATTTAAGATATCTTTACAAACAATACCTGCAAGCGATAAATCAGATTCCCACCTTGTTGTCGAAGGGAATAATTTAAGTGAAACAGGAATTGACAACGCAACTTTTTTGATAGCTCCTAATGTTGGAGAAGATCTTAAACCTATGGCAAGTATCGCCTCTGGAGGAGAACTCTCAAGAGTTGTGCTTGCTTTAAAAGCTATACTGGCCGAAAAAGGATCAGTAGAAACGCTTGTTTTTGATGAGGTGGATGCCGGAATAGGGGGAAGTGTAGCCGAAGCCGTTGGCAGAAAGCTATCTAAACTTGCCCGCTATCATCAGATAATCTGCATAACACATCTGCCACAGATAGCTAAATTCGGCGATAATCATTTCAGGATAACAAAAAATGTTTCGCGGGGCAGAACTATCACCTCTATCAACCCGCTAAACGAAAAAGACCGCATAAAAGAAATTGCCAGGATGCTGGGCGGTATGGAAATTACAAAGACAACTCTTGATCATGCACGTGAAATGCTTAAAACCTGACTATGAATTATTATAGCATTCCCCCATTACTGACGCTAATTTGCTTTTTAGGGCTTGCCACTCTAACCGCACTGCGTGGACGAAATATGGCAGTTGGTGGGCAGTTGGGGACAGGTGATGAGGGGATGGTTGACAAAACATTTCATTCAGCCATTCTCACCTTAAGCTTTTTTCATATAAGTATAAGCCTTAGGAACCGGGCTGTAGAACATCTGCCCGTGGGTATTTTCATCCAGCGCGCCGCCTTCCTCAAGCGCTTTCACAACTCTTTCGATCTGATTTTCCGAGATAATCATCTCGCTGCTCTCACGAGCCGGAGATATTTTACTGGATTCTGATTTCTTTGTACTGCGGTATTTTAATTTGCTTATTGTTGCCCCTCCAGCGCCGGCATCCATGGCCGCCTTTATTAAATCCGTGGCG
>JAHIKR010000051.1 GCA_018897415.1 Pseudomonadota bacterium | reverse complement strand
GGCATTATGCCGGAATGGTTCAGGGAGGAACTTCAGCTCATACCAAAACCAGACCTTATCCTTGTCACTTCTTTTATGACTTACTGGTATCCGGGCGTAAAGGAAACCATAAGAGTCATAAAAGAAACTTATTCAGACACCCCTCTTATTCTTGGAGGTATATATGCCGGTCTTTGCAATGAGCATGCTGTATCGCATTCAGGCGCAGACATTGTTTTGGCCGGCCCCGGCGAGAAATATATCTTAAAGCTTGCAGAGAATTATACGGGTTTTTCTGTGAGCCCAAAGTTTGATCCAGACAATCTTGATACATTGCCCTATCCTGCATTTGACCTGCAGAGAAAAATTTCATATATTCCAATTCTTACATCTAAGGGATGCCCGTTTTCCTGTTCTTATTGTGCGTCGCATTTTTTAAATCCAAAAAGAATGCTGCGCAGTCCGCTTTCTCTTATTGAGGAGATAAAGTACTGGCATTTCAAGTATGGTGTAAAAGATTTTGTATTCTATGATGATGCGCTTCTTGTTGATGCGGAGAGACATGCGGTTGTGTTATTTGAAAGTTTGATTAAAGAGAACCTTAATCTCAGCTTTCATACACCAAATGCGGTTCATATCCGTGAGATTTCAGAGAAGACAGCCAGTTTGATGTTTAGAGCTGGTTTCAAAACACTTAGGCTTGGCCTTGAAATTGCGGCATTTGAGAAGAGAAAAGAACTTGACAGTAAAGTAACTGCAAATGAATTTGAACGAGCTGTTGCTTGCCTGAATAAGGCTGGTTTTCAAAAAAATCAGGTGGGAGCATACCTGTTGACAGGTTTGCCGGGGCAGACAATAAGTTCGGTGGAAGATTCTATAAGAGAGGTAAAAAGAAATGGTATAACACCTGTGCTTGCGCATTATTCACCGGTCCCTCACACTGCTTTATGGGCTGAGGCTGTTGCTTCTTCCAGTTATGATCTTGAATCTGACCCTGTTTTTACGAATAATGCGATATTTCCCTGCTGGTTTGAAAACTTTTCATGGGAAAAAATATCATATCTGAAAAACCTTGCATCAGCGTAATTAATAGGCTGAAGCTTACCTACGGCGAAAATCTTACAGATAAAGAGAAGGAGAGGTGAAAAGTGCTGGGATTAAAGTCAATTGATCTAAAGAAAGTAAAAACAGAAACGCTGGCTATACCTGTCTGTGAGGACAAAAATATACATGATGACAAGATAATATCCTCGCTGATAACCAGAGCGAAGAAGCTCGAGGAGTTCAAGGGAGACAGTGGTGAGGAAGTTATTTTTTATAGTTTGCCGGAAATTAAAGCAAACAGAATAATTTTAATGGGGCTTGGCAAGCTGGAAAAATTAAATGCAGAATCTCTGCGCGCGTTTGCCGGCAAGGCAGTAAAAAAATGCATTAATATGAAGCTGCCCGAGGTATTGATTGTTTTACCTTCAGCAAAAAAAATTAAAATGGAGATGCCGTTACCTCTTGAGGCAATAATTGAAGGAGCCTGCCTTGGGAATCATCTTTTTGATAAATATAAAGAGGAGAAAAAGCATGTTTCCCTTGAGAAAATCGATTTCCTGGTTACATCTGATGTGGCTAAAAGTTTCGGCAGTATATTGAAGAGCATTTCTACCATTTGCGAAGGTACCATCTTTGCCAGGGATCTTATTAATACCCCTTCTAATGATAAAAAGCCCGAACAATTTACAAAAATAATTGCTGACATTGCTAAAAAAGAAAATTTAAAAGTAAAAATATTTGATGAAAAAGAACTTAAAAGTAAAAAGTTTGAAGCATTGCTGGCAGCAGCTGCTGGTAGTCAGAGCAAGCCGAGAATGATTGTTCTTGAACATAATCCAGAAGATGCAAAGAAGACAATTGTCCTTGTTGGTAAGGGAGTTACGTTTGACTCGGGAGGTATAAATTTAAAACCAACAGGAAGCCTTGAGGAAATGAAGAGCGATATGTCTGGGGCGGCCGCAGTAGCGGCGACTCTTATCGCTTTAGCAAAACTTAAGCATAAAATCAGAGTTGTTGGAGTTATTCCTGTTGTTGAAAATATGCCTTCAGGCGATGCTTCACGCCCAGGAGACATTGTAAGGAGTTATTCCGGCAAAACCGTGGAGATATTAAATACAGACGCTGAAGGCAGACTTATATTGATTGATGCAATTTCTTATGCAGTTAAAAAATATAAACCCGAAACTCTCATAGATATTGCAACACTGACAGGGTCGTGTGTAGTTGCGCTTGGGGAAAAGATAGCAGGGGTATTTTCATCTGATGATGAATTAGCTCAATCTATTATTAGGTCGGGCGAAAAGACCTATGAGCGTTGCTGGCATATGCCTATGCCCGATGATTATAAAGAAGAACTTAAAAGTGATTTTGCTGATATTAAAAATATTGGCAGTTCACGATGGGGCGGTGCAATTACAGGAGCTTTATTTCTGTCGGAGTTTGTTGGAGATACAAGATGGGCCCATATTGATATAGCAGGCCCTTCTTATATGAAAAAGGGAAATGCATACTGTGGGGTAGGCGGTACCGGCTTTGGGGTGAGGCTCTTCTGTGATTTGCTTAAAAAATTGTGATATTTATGAGGCTGGTTATGTCGAGACATACACATAATTTTGTAAATAATTATGATGGGGAGAAAATAATATTTGGTCTAGATCGTGAAACTGATGAGAAGTCATTGATCGCATATCTTCAGAAGTTTACGGATGATGAGTTGATGAGGGTTCTGGTTAAAAGATTGAGCGATGAAGATATTGGCAAAATCGTGGATTATGTTCTTGGGATTTTGAAAAAACACCTTAAAGAGGAAGAGTATCATCAAATATTTTTAAAGGATTAGGCTGAGGGATTATTTTGCGGGCTATAATATTTGCAAATGGAGTTTTGAAAAATATTCATGATATTCATGATATCATACTTCCTGAAGATTTAATAATTGCTGCTGATGGCGGAACAACTCACTGCCAGGCGCTGGGAATAAAACCTTCTTTTGTTGTAGGGGATCTGGACTCTTTGAATCCCGATTATTTAGACTTTCTGCAAGCCTGGGGAACAGAAATAATAAGCTATCCGGCCAATAAAGATCTTACCGACTTAGAGCTGTCTATTCGTAAGGCTATCGAACTCGGCTGTGATGAAATCCTTGTGCTTGGCGCGCTTGGCGCGCGCTGGGATATGACAATAGCCAATTTATTACTTCCGGCTTTATCAGACTTTTCAAAGGTTACAATTCGTTTAATTGACGGGCATCAGGAAGTTATTCTGCTAAGGGGAAAGGGCGAACTCACCTTTAAAGGGAAAAAGGGAGATATACTTTCGCTTGTACCCGTTGGAGAAGATGCGGAAGGCGTTGCTCTGCAAGGATTAGAATATCCCTTGGAAGATGATGTATTGAAATTTGCTGCTACACGTGGAATCAGCAACGTGTTGCTCGAAGATACCGCAACCGTATATCTGAAAAAGGGACTGCTCCTTTGTATTCATATTCGCAAGCATAAGGACTGAAGGAGTTTTTTGATTAACTCAGCAGGAGGGTGAGACCTTTGAAAAATGCTCAATTTTGTTCAAGTTCAAGGAAGGCGAAAATTTTAAATGTAGGAGTACATTGAGTATTTCGAGGCTTAAAATTTGAGTCTGACGCTGGCACGAAGTGAAGCTTTAGCGCTATTTGGGCAAAAGGGGGCGTTTTGCAAAGGTCTCAGAGGGTGACATGCCGGATCAGATCATTGCCGAGACTCGGCGCAACCAAGAGCTTCGGGAGAAAACTTATCGGGAGCAAGCGCTGAAGCTTTTACCGTGGATCTGTGCGCTATGCGGGCGCGAATTCACAGGCAGGAGAGTTCGAGAGCTCACAGTCCATCACAAGGATCACAACCACGATAACAATCCGTCTGACGGCAGCAACTGGGAGTTGCTGTGCCTCTACTGTCACGACAATGAGCACTCGCGGGACCAGGTAGCGGAATGGTATGGCGAGGTGACGCCGGGTGGCGAGCAAGAGCCACCTTCTGCCCACAGGCCGTTCGCTGGTCTCGATGCTTTGCTGAAGGATAAAAAATAGCTGATTAATGAAAATAAAACCTAAAGAGCCTTCTATTCCGCAAGAAAAGCATGACACGATCCGTCAGGAAATAATTTCTGTTCTTACAGGGCGAACCCTGTCAGCGCGCGACATATCCGCAGAAGTCGGGATTTCTGAAAAAGAGGTTGTTGATCATCTCGGGCATATCCGGATAGCAGTTCGCAAAAGCAAAGAGCGCCTGGTAATAATCCCTGCTGAATGCAAAAGTTGCGGATTTAAGTTCAAAAAGAGGGAACGAATGAATAAACCAGGAAAATGTCCAATCTGTCGTAGTCAGCAGATTCAAGAGCCACTTTTTTCCATTAGCTAACCCATAATTCCCACTATCTGACTTTACATAAATACTCTTGATTTTTAAGCACTTATGATTTATTAATTTATAATCAATCCAAAAAAATGGGTCTATCCTGATTTGTTAACAGCGAACATCCTCAGAAAATAATAGGAGACCCTTCTTATAATTCTATTTTTTGCAATCAATATTAAATATTTTTATATTTATTATAAATATTATCGATATATCGATTGAATTCAAGGGAGCATTAGGGAGGAGCATTAGGGAGGAGCATTAGTGAGGAGCATTAGGGAGGAGCATTAGTGAGGAGCATTAGGGACGCTCTTTCATATATTGACATATCGAAAGGGAGCATTAGAGGGAGCATTAGGAGGGAGCATTAGGGACGCTCTTTCATATATTGACATATCGAATACAATCTATTATAAAGATAGACATGCCACGTAGATCAAGAATAGATGCGCCCGGGGCACTACATCATATCATAGTTAGAGGCATCGATAGAAAAAGCATCTTTAAGAATGATGCCGATAAAGATAATTTTTTAGGACGTTTAAAAAATATCTTAACAGATAGCGCTACATTGTGTTTCGCCTGGGCATTAATT
>JAHIKR010000050.1 GCA_018897415.1 Pseudomonadota bacterium | reverse complement strand
TAACCCTTAGCTGTTAGCTGTTATAAATTAAGCTTTCTCTTTGGTGCCACGCTTATCAACAAATCTGACTGCTGCAACTGGAATGGCTGTAACCAGCCACATAATCAAGAGAATTATAGAAAGAAACTTACAACGGCTATAGGTGATATGCAGTTTTTTATTTCCTTCTTCCATAAATTTATCAGCCATATTTTTTATTTTTTCAACTTCTCTTTTTAACTTAATGCTGGTGCTGTCCTGCCCTTCGAAATTGTATAAAATTTCCTCAAACAAATGATTGTCTTTCTCAATCAATTCCCCAATTCTTTTATCATGCTGTGCCCAGATCAAAAGATTTGAAACCGCTTCCTTGCGTTCATCTTCAAAAGAGTGTTCATCTTTCGGTTTGGGACGGTTTCTGTAAATTATGAGTCCCTTTTCACTTAAGCGAATTTCCTGCAAGGCTATGATGCCACGCTCGGGATTCATTTTTGAATATATGACAGCTAAAATATTTTTTTCCAGATCTCTTATATCAGCAATATTTTTTTCAACAGCTTCATGATATACCATTAACTGATCGAATAATCGCTCATAAAGGCTAATAGCCTCTTCCCAGGCGGCAAATTCAAATAACTTTTGTTTTTTGATAAATTCTGATTTTTCATAAAAAGTTAGTGTCTTTCTCATGTTTCCTATCTTATCCTCAACATCATCTAAGACGTCATGCTGAAGATACAAAAGATAATTCTTTTCAAGTAATTCCAACTCTGATACCGAGCCTATTATCTGCTTCCCGTTGTCGATTAGACGTGTGTATTCGGGAATTGCCTTAATATTGAATAAAAAGACGGCACCGATAAGGAGAGAAAAAAGAATGCAGGTACTAAAGGCGGCTTTAACTACCGAGACATTTTTCATCTGAGAGAAGTCCCTTTTTCCTTTTTGGGCTCGATTTTGTGTTCAATTCTCTTCCGGTATTTCTCATAGTTAAATTCAGGAGTCCAGTTTCTATCATGACATTTAATGCAGACACTTTGATAATCTATCTTTCTTCCAATAGGAAGGCTATGCTCGTCCTCGGGGTTATCTTTATGTTTGCTGCCTGGCCCGTGGCATGCCTCGCACTGAACACCTCTTAATTCAGGTGTAATCTTTTCACTGACAAAACCCTGTGCTTCGCGATAACCCGTTGTGTGGCATTTCAAGCAGTAGGGGTTATTTTGCATCCTGCCCAAACATGCAAAGGCATTAGCATGGGGGTCATTTTCCCATTCCTTAAAGTATTCAAAATGACAAAGTCTGCATTTTCTGTTGCCGATATAATAAGGCTCTTCATCAGCGAATACTTTGCAGGGATAAAGCTGTAAAGGAAGGGGTGCAAGAGAAAAGAGTAAAATCCCAAAAAATAAAGCTAAAAAGATATTAATTTTATAACTATTATAAAGCAATTTAGCCATTTCCTGTAAATTAAAGATCGACATATTATCCTAAACTCTGAAATATCATTTTTAGTGATCAGGAAATACTCTAATAGCTTATCTATGTAACTAATATGAAATTAATTGTCAAGAAACTTACTATATACAAAATATGCTCTTTCAAAAATATGCGAGTTGATGTATTAAATAAAGCGCATAGACTAGAATATAGGTTTTTTTCTAAACATACGAGTTCAACTTGGGTTTTTAAATAAATGAAAATACTATTAACAAACGACGACGGAATTTATGCAGAAGGCTTATGGGCTCTGCATAGGAAATTTACAGAACAGCATTCTGTAACGATAGTTGCCCCTGACCGGGAACGGAGCGCTGTGAGTCATGCTATAACTCTTCACGAGCCATTACGAACAGCCAGAATTTCATTCAACGGAGGATGCATCGGACACGCTGTAAACGGCACCCCTGCTGATTGTATCAAGCTTGGCATGCTTGAAATACTTGACTCGCGTCCTGATATTGTGATTTCAGGAATTAATCCTGGCGCAAATGTTGGGATTAATGTCAATTACTCCGGAACTGTTGCAGCCGCTAAAGAAGCAGCTCTTTACGGAGTACCTTCAATAGCTGTCTCAATAGGAAGCCATGAAATAGCTAACTATGACGACGCTGCTTTATTTGCGGAGCTTATAGCAGAAAATGTATTAGAAAAAGGGCTGCCTTTTGGAACATTTTTAAATGTAAATATTCCAGACCTTCCTTTAAAAAAGATTGAAGGGGTACGTATCTGCAGGCATGGTACCGAGTTATACTCAGAATATATAGATAAAAGAACTGATCCTAGAAATCGTACATATTACTGGCAAGGATGCGAGTTACAATCCTCTATTGACAATTCAGATACAGATGATGCTTTCCTGGGCCGGAATTACATATCAATAACGCCGATTAAATGCGATATGACGGATTATGGCGTACTTGAAGAACTTAAAGGATGGGGAATAAATAAGGACTGTAAGTAGTCGAGTGGTTGACCAACATCAAAGCGAGACCTTTGAAAAATGTTCAATTTTGTTCAAGTTCAAGGAAGGCGAAAATTTTAAACGCAGGAATACATTGAGTATTTCGAGGCTTAAAATTTGAGCCTGACGCCGGCACTTTAGTGAAGCTTTATAGCGCTAATTGGGCAAAATGGGGCGTTTTACAAAGGTCTCAAAGCAATCAAGCGGTGGTACTTAATGAAGAAACAATTCATCAATTCAATTAAGACAGGCGATGTTGTCGATGACATATTTGTGCTGTCTGAAAAAAATCTGGCGCAGAAAAAAGATGGAAATAATTTCTTAAATATTTCTCTTTCAGACAAAACAGGTGTTATAAAGGGCGTTGTTTGGGACAATGTTGACCGAATAACAACAAAAATATCCGCCGGCGACTTTGTCCGTGTCAAGGGAACTGCTTCAGAATACAGAGGTTCTCTTCAACTGGTCATTAAGAATATAGAAGCAGGCTCACCAGACTCAATTGATCCTTCAGACTATCTGTCGGAATCCAAATTTAACAGAGATGCTATGTTTGAGCGCCTGTTAAAATTAACTGAGTCCATCGAAACCTTGTATTTAAAAAATCTTCTTGAGGCTTTCTGGAATGATGATGAATTCGTCTCCAAATTTAAGAGAGCACCTGCGGCAAAAAAAATGCATCATGCGTACATAGGCGGGCTTATAGAACATACACTGTCTATGACGCGGCTTGCCGATAAAATTGCCGAGCACTATCAATATATTGGAATTGACCGGGATTTTCTTATTACAAGCGCAATACTCCACGATATTGGAAAAACAAGGGAGTTCGATTATAAAGTTAAAATAGATTATTCAGATGAAGGAAGGCTGCTTAACCACATTGTCATAGGCGTACAGATGATCGAGGAAAAACTTAAGAATATTAAAAATTTTCCAGATGAACAGGCTTTATTAATCAAACATATGATTGTAAGCCATCATGGTACAAGAGACTTTGGTTCGCCTGAACCGCCAAAAACGATTGAGGCTGTATTACTTAACTATATTGACGAAATAGATTCAAAGGTAAATGGCATACGGGAATTTATTGCCAAGGAAGATCCTAATGAAACTTGGACTTCCTTCCACAGATTATTAGATCGCTATTTCTACATGGGAAAAAACAAAGAAGTAACCGATTAATATGTTTATAACTCTTGAAGGCATAGAAGGTTCAGGCAAGACAACTCAGATAAAGCATATAGCTGAATTCCTGCAAAGCAAAGGACATGACTGCATCATAACACGGGAACCAGGAGGTACGAAGACCGGAGAAAAAGTACGGGCTATCCTTCTTGATCCCGGAAGCAGAGATATGGATCCTCTAACTGAGCTTCTTCTGTATATGGCAGACAGGTCTCAGCATATTAAGGAATTTATATATCCATCCTTATCCTCAGGTAAAACCGTATTATGTGATCGTTATTATGATGCCACAGTTGTTTATCAAGGCTTTGCAAGGGGACTTGATATAGGACTTATAAACAGATTGCACGAATTGGTCTTTGAAGATTTAAAACCTGATATAACAATTCTTCTCGACCTTCCACCTGAAATAGGTTTAA
This sequence comes from Pseudomonadota bacterium, assembly GCA_018897415.1. Taxonomy (GTDB): domain Bacteria; phylum Desulfobacterota; class Desulfobacteria; order Desulfobacterales; family ETH-SRB1; genus B13-G4. Next base: position 3,749 of record JAHIKR010000050.1, on the reverse strand, counting down.
CGCGAGCATGGGAACAAATAGAAAACGGCTCAAGGGCCGCCCTTGAAACCCGTTTTGAAAAAGAAACCCTCTCGTTTCACCAAAAGGTAAGAACGGGCTACCTTGAACTTGCTAAAAAAGAGCCTTTGAGATTCAGGATTGTTGATGCATCAAATGATGAAAATCAGGTCAAAAATGACATAATAAAGACTTTATGGATATAAAGCCAATGATTCATTCTATCTTAGCTGCCATAGGCAATACGCCGATAGTAGAAATAAGGAAACTAAATCCAAATCCAAAGGTTAAGATACTCGCAAAGCTGGAATATTTTAACCCAGGAGGTTCGATAAAGGACAGACCCGCTCTTTATATGATTGAGGAAGCGGAAAAATCCGGCCTACTTACACCCAATAAGACGGTTATCGAGGCTACAAGTGGTAATACAGGAATCGGACTTGCTCTGGTATGTGCTGTAAAAGGGTATAAACTGCTATTAACAATGTCTGAGGCTGTAAGTGTTGAAAGGCAAAAGATATTAAAGGCTCGTGGTGCTGAAATTTTACTGACCCCTGATCATCTTGGAACGGATGGTGCCATTGAGGAGGTATATCGTCTGGCAAGAGAAAACCCAGATACCTACTACATGACAGATCAGTTCAATAATGAAGCCAACTGTCTGGCACACTACCATGGAACAGCCGAAGAAATCTGGGAACAAACTAAAGGCAATGTATCAATGATTGTTGCAACCATGGGAACAACCGGCACTCTCATGGGCATTTCAAAAAGGCTGAAAGAATATAACCCTGATATAAAGATAGTTGGCGTTGAACCTTACCTCGGACATAAAATCCAGGGTTTAAAAAATATGAAGGAAGCGTACCGTCCAGAAATTTTTGAAAAAAACCGTCTTGATAAAATAGTCAATATTGAAGACGAAAAAGCCTTTGAAATGACAAGGAAACTTGCAAAAGAAGAAGGCCTGTTAGTCGGCATGAGCAGTGGCGCAGCTATGGTTATCGCCGGAAAAGAAGCTGAAGCCATGACCGAAGGTACAATAGTTGTAATATTCCCTGACAGCGGTGAGCGGTATCTCAGCACTCCACTTTTTACAGTACAAGACAAAGTTGATCTTCAATTTTTTAATACAATGAGCCGGACAAAAGAAGCATTTGAGCCGATTAAGCCAGGGAAGGTTTCCATATATTCCTGCGGACCCACAGCACATGCCAGAATGGACTTGGGAGAATGCCGGCGTTTTGTCTTTGCCGACCTTCTAAGCCGCTATCTTGATTTCAGAGGTTATTCTGTTACCCACATCATGAATATAACTGATATGGATGACAAAACTATAAATGGTTCTGAAAAAGCGGGTCTTTCCCTCTCTGAATTTACAGAAAAACACATTGATTATTTTAAGAAAGATCTGGCTGCCCTTAACATTAAGCCTGCCACGGAATATCCAAAGGCAAGCGAACACATCGAAGATATGGTTTTATTAGCTAAAAAACTTGTTAACAAAGGGTTTGCATATGAAAAACTCCATTCGCTGTATTTTGATATTTCCCGCTTTTCAGATTATGGAAGACTATCAGGCATTGACATCAACAAGATAAAAATTGGAGCAACAGTAGAGCTGGATGAATATGAAAAGGACAATCCACGAGATTTTACTCTCTTAAAAAGATCCAAGCTTTCGGAGCTCAAAAGGGGAATATATGTCAAGACAGACTGGGGCAATGTTCGCCCGTCATGGCACATACAGTGTGCTGCCATGTCCATGAAATATCTTGGCGAATTCTTCGATATCCATACCAGCAGCAGAGCGCTCGTATTTCCCCATCACGAAAATGAAATAGCTATAGCTCAATCTTTAACCGGCAAGCCTTTGTGTAAATACTGGATTCACTGTGATCAGGTTCTGACTAACGACAAGAACATGAATAACAAAGAAAATAGACTTGGCCTTGAAGAACTCTATGATCTCGGCTTTTCTGGAAGAGAAATAAGGTACTGGCTTTTTTCAAGCCATTACAGAAAACCCATTAATTTCTCAGTCGAACGGCTCGAATATGCCAAACATTCCTTAAAAAGACTTGATACCTGTATTCATACATTGATTAATATAAAAGAGAAGTTCTCTTATCCTGAACTTGACCAGCTAATTTATGATATTAAACATGGCTTTGTTACTGCCATGGACGATGATCTGAATATTTCAGCAGCACTGGCTTCAATTTTTAATATCATAAAACAAATAAACATATTGATACTGAAAAAAATGATAGGCAAAGATGATTCTTACAAGATTATAGATGCATTTCGAAATATTGATTCTGTGCTGGGAATATTTAACTTTGGAGATGAATTTTCAAATCCTGAAATCCTGCGTCTTATCGAGGAAAGGAATAAAGCCAGAGCAGAAAAAAATTGGGACATTGCTGATAAGATACGCGAGCAGCTAATATCCCTTGGTGTTACAGTAAAAGACAATAAGATTATGTAGTACTTTTTAAAAATATAGTCGCATATAGATATGGGCTATGAGGAGGTGTCAGATAGTTTTTTTAAAAAGCAAAATATAAATACTTAATCAGCTTCGAGAACGGCACCCCGCCCGCCTCGCCTGAGCGAGAGCGATGGCGGGCAGGCATACCCACTCAATTAGTATGATGCTAAATTTCCAATGCCTTTTATCCTGTGTTTCATATCTTCTATGTGCCTGGCTTGATCAGATCCCGAGGCTTAGTGGTTTAGAATTGATGCATAATTATTTGGCTCTTTTAAAAAAACTATCTGATACCTCCTCTTCAGCTCTGTACCAGACACAACTTATCGCCCAGGTAGAGCTTTGGAAAATTCTTTTGAAACTATAACAATAATTAGAGGAAACAATGAAACCGATATATTTTCCATTTACATATATTTCCGAACCGGTTTTAGAGGCGCTTTCGGCCTTTTTTAAGCAAATTGTTGTTTATCAGCCGTCATCTCTTAACGTACCTGAAAGTATGCAAAAACTGGCTGATAGCGGTTTACTTGAAATTCGTATTCCAGTTAAGGGGGATGAGAATAAAATTGACAATATTCTCAAAGACTACAAAAGTTGGGCAAACATTCATCAGGGAAGTGAGATGGCTTTTTTCAAGATGAATCCAGATAAGATACCCTTTTTCGACGACTCCTCTGCCTTGCAAATCAAAGCAGATATAAAAAAGAAGAAACAGAAACAACAAAACGAAAAAAAGCAGGACTCTCTTTTAAATGCAAGAATTTTTCTTCATATTGCCCAGGAATTCGACATGCAAAACTGGGAAATAAACAAAAATCTATTATTGCTGGAAGAAAAGACATTAAATCTTATTGACAATCTTAAGGGAGAGGATGAATTATCATTTAAAGAAAATGATATAAAAAAAACATTGAAAACAGATTATCAAAGCGACTATATGACACCTGATCGAATTATTGCATGGACACATATGCTGCAATACGATCAGGATATATCAGAGCTATTTATAACAAATAACCGCTCAGCTATTGAGCATCTGATAGAAAAAACGCCTGAAGCAAAAATTGTACTTAATATAGATTCAATACCTCTGACTAATAGCGATGATGAAAAAAGAGAAAAATGGCAGAACAGTTTTGTAGAGCAACTTGAATTAATTCTGGAAAATTCCCTGCCTGCATCAGAAGACATCAAAATTAAATCTCCTTTTGACAAAGACGACGGCAAAAAAGTCTCTTTAACATTATATCTTGTC
>JAHIKR010000403.1 GCA_018897415.1 Pseudomonadota bacterium | reverse complement strand
CCTCCTTTTCAGAAATTCTCATAGTCCCAGACTTCAGGGTGCCACTTTGACAAATGGTACTTTCCTTTAGAACGAAACCGGCCCGCCAATTAAGAACGGACCTTTATTGATTAAAATAATAATAACACCTTTTAGGCGAAAAGCAAGGTTTATTATTGATATTTTTTAAATAAAGGATTTTATTATACCTTAGGTTATACCTGTCGAGACAATTGCAGTAAAAATACAAATTCGCTTAATAGTGAGATCAGGATAATCCAGATTTTTTAACGAGGGGAAAATGAAAGTCATTTTTCACGAGGATTTCTATCAGGTCTATACTTCCGATCCAGCTGCTGTTAAAGGTAGAATGGAAGCAGTAGTTGATGTAATTAAAAATGATGTGGATTTAGTTGATTGCGAACCTGCAGCTGAAAATGAAATTTCTGCAGCACATACAAAATCCCATATTAATCGTGTCCAAAAAAGTGGTCTTTATCCCATTTCCTCACTTGCCGCAGGCGGAGCTGTTATGGCCGCCCGTACAGGCCTTCAGGAGCCTGCTTTTGGCCTGACAAGACCGCCGGGTCACCATGCATCAGCTGGAGACTGCTGGGGTTTCTGCTATTTCAACAACATGGCAATAGCCCTTCTTGCACTAAAAAATGAAGGACTAATAAGTCGAGCATTTGTGCTGGATTTTGACCTGCACTTTGGAGACGGGACAGTAAACATTTTAGGAAGTAAGGATTGGGTTAAAATCTACAACCCATCTGAACAATACCGTGATGTATACATCCGTAAAATAGGACATATCTTGTCTGGGATTCAGGTTGATTTAATTGGAATTTCAGCCGGGTTTGACAATCATGAAGATGACTGGGGCGGGGTTCTAAAAACAGAAGATTATTTTTCTATTGGCTCTCTTGTCCGTAATGCCGCACGTGCATGTGGAGGAGGATGCTTTGCCATTCTTGAAGGAGGATATAACCATGATGTGCTGGGGCATAATGTGGCTGCTCTTATTGAAGGTCTTTCTTCGTGACTATTTGGCCTCAGCCCAATTTCTTCCTACAGCCATATTAACCTTCAGCGGAACCTTCAGATCCCATACACCCTCCATTATATCTTTAACCAGAGATCTGACTTCATCCAGTTCATCAGAAGGTACTTCAAAAACAATCTCATCATGTACGGAAAGGAGCATGGCAGATTTAAGGCTTTGTTCTTTAAATGTAGAGTCCACAGTTATCATGGCCATCTTTATCAGATCTGCCGCCGTACCCTGAATAGGGGTATTTATTACTGTTCGTTCGGCGAACTCACGCAAATTTCTGTTTGAGCTGTTAATATCTGGCAGAAGACGAATACGGCCAAGCAAAGTGCTTGTCTTCTTTGTTCTTCTGGCTTCTTTGATCGTCTCATCTATAAATTGTTTTACGCCGCTGTATCTTGCGAAGTAGTTATCTATATATGTCTTTGCCATTTTCTGGCTTATACCCAGCTCTTTGGAAAGACCGTAAGGACTCATTCCGTAAATAATGCCAAAGTTTATAACCTTGGCCTGCTGTCTCAGTTCAGAAGTAATTAAAGAAGGAAACACCTGGAAAACCTCTGTTGCAGTGCGAATATGTATATCTTCATCTCCCTTAAAGGCTTTTATAAGTATTTTATCATCTGAATAATGGGCAAGTATACGGAGTTCTATCTGAGAATAATCTGCAGCAAGCAGATACCATCCTTTTCTTGGTATAAAAGCTTTTCTTATCTCTCTTCCCTCATCTGTGCGGACCGGGATGTTCTGGAGATTCGGTTCAGAGCTGCTAAGCCGGCCTGTAGCAGTAACTGTCTGATTGTACGAAGTATGGATACGTCCTGTTTCCGGATTTATAAGATCTATCAAAGCATCGGCATATGTTGACTTAAGTTTTGCGAGAGTCCGGTGCCTTAATATTAAGGCAGGAAGTTCATGCTGCCCTGCAAGAACTTCAAGAACATCCACATCAGTTGAATAGCCTGTCTTCTTTTTTGTCTTCTTTTGCACCGGCAATTTTAGTTTTTCAAAAAGTATTTTTCCAAGCTGCTGCGAAGACTTGATGTTAAATTCCTCCCCTGCGATTGAATATATGCTGCTTTCAAGCTGTTCAAGCTGATGTTCAAATGATTTTGAAAGAGCTATCAGCTTTTCCCTGTCAACATTAATTCCCGTCATTTCCATTTTCATCAGGACCGGCACAAGAGGCATTTCCACTTTTTCAAAAAGTTCTTCAAGCCCCATATCTTTCAACATGGGCATAAGAACATTGTATGTCATAAGCGTAATATCAGCATCCTCGCAGGCATATGGCACAGCCTTCTCAATGGCAACCTTTGAAAAACAAGACGCATTTTTACCTTTACCTGCTACTTCCTCGTACGAAATCGTCTTGTGATCGAGAAAATCAAGAGCAATCTGGTCAAGATTGTGCGCACGCTTCGAAGGATTAATAAGGTAAGATGCGAGCATGGTATCAAATATTACCCCGGAAAGATTTATTCCGTGATTTGACAGAACAATCCAGTCATATTTTATGTTCTGGCCTATTTTTTTTATTTTATGATCTTCAAGTACTGGCTTAAGCATTCTCAAAACTTCATCCAGCTTAAGCTGTTTTGGCGCGTCTTTATATTCATGAGCGCACGGAATATAAAATGCCTCGTCAGCCTTTACCGAAAAAGATAACCCGACGAGCTTTGCCGCCATTGGATCCTTAGAAGTAGTTTCAGTATCAAGGGCAAATAAACCTGAAGCCTCTAAAATTGCAATTAGATCGGAAAGCTCATCAATGCTAAATACAGGTCTGTATTTCTTATCGGATAGATCAGTTCGCTTTAATACAGTCTGCTGAAGCTGTCTGAATTCCAGTTTTTTAAAGAGTCCGGAGAGAACAGCACTGTCCGGAGCTCTGTATTTAAAGTCTTCAGGTCTAAAAGACAAGGGTACGTTATCATTTATTCTAACAAGTTCTCTGCTCAATAATGCCTGTTCTTTGTATCGTAAAAGGTTTTCATGCTGTTTTTTCTTCTTTATTGTATCTACCTGCTCATATAAACGCTCCATGCTTCCGAAAGTCTTTATCAAAGAAACCGAGGTCTTTGGCCCCATTCCAGGTACGCCGGGGATATTATCGGCAGAATCACCGGAAAGGCCCATAACATCAACCATCTGGTTGGGTTCAAGTCCATATGTATCTTTAATAAAATCACTATCAATTGTCTTTTCCTTCATGGGATCCCAGATAATAGAGTTTTTTGTTACAAGCTGCATGAAATCTTTATCGCCGGTAACCAT
>JAHIKR010000402.1 GCA_018897415.1 Pseudomonadota bacterium | reverse complement strand
TCAATAAGTTCGGGTAATAGGTCCTGGATTCCCGCCTTCGCGGGAATGACAATCTCGTCTAATCGTCCGTCATTCCCGCGAAGGCGGGAATCCAGAGAATAGTCGCAAAATATGATTTACCAGAACTTTTTGAGAAGTTACCATTATTTTGAGAAACACTATAAAATAATATATATAAGAAAGAACGATTGAGTGTCAAGTAACAGAATTATTGAGAAGTTAGGTGAAAGGGTGTGAAGTAATTTTGATTCCGCTAAAAACATTTCAAAATCTTACGAAAGTTAAGCAGGACAGAATTATCCAGGTTGCTGTTGAGGAGTTTAGTGAAAAAGGATATGCAGGAGCCAGCATAAATTCCCTGGTAGATCGATTGGGTATAGCCAAAGGATCAATATTTCAGTATTTTGGTGATAAAAAGGGACTATTTCTTTTTGTGTTTAATAAGTCCATAGATATGATCAAGGATGATCTGCGGGAGATACGTGATCGGCCTACAAATGAGGATCTTTTTACTAAGTTAGAAAAAACTTTTCAAGCAGGGATAATTTTCTTAAAGGACCATCCACTCATTTATAAATTATATTTGAAGGTATTGTTTGAGTCAGAGATCCCATTCAGAAATGAAATATTATTATCATTACGTAAAAATAGTATTAATTACATCAAATCGCTTTTGGAAACTGCAAAAGAAAGGGGTGAAATCCGCAATGATATCGATATCGCAAAGGCAAGTTTTGTTGTGGATGCTATTATGGATAGATTCCTTCAGGCTCAGACGGTTTTACATCTTGATGCAGGGCTTGGTCTTTTCAAATGCAGTGAGGAAGATGTCAAAGTCTGGATTGAGGGCTTAGTGGGTATTATACGTCTTGGAATAGGAAGTATGGAAAAGGGGATAGACACATAATGAGTGCTTCTAAAGATACAATTATTGTTAATGCCAATGTTGAAATGACTACCAGATCTCTTGAGACCATAGTTGAAAATGCCAAACAAAAGGTTGGTCGTGATGAGAAGGGGGTTTATCGAGTTGATACTGCGGACAAGGTCAGTGAAATGATATCGCGTTTTCTTTTGGAAAAGGATTTTGAGGCTTATGTAATGAATTATCAATAAAGAGTGTTTAATATTTTATTGCTCTCTTCAAGGCCTTCCTGACAATAATCTCCAAGAAAGTCTCGAATATTTTCCATAAAAGATATTGCATTTCCGTCCTGACCAGATAATAGGTATTTCTTCGCTTCATCCATAGCAGATAAAAAAGTATCTACAGCATCTTTAACATGTGTGTTTTTGCCTATAAGATTTGCATACGGGCCAAGATCCTGCGCAAACAGACGTGCCAGCAGATCGATTTTCAACCTGAAAACAGGGGTAGAAAACAAGACAGCATCAGAAGGCGCCATATTCAACTTCTGCAGAGTTCTGCCAAGACAGATTGTTAAAAGATGGGTTAGTCCTTGCACGACAGCCATATTTTTGTCGTGTGTAACTGCATCCATTTTTGTAACGACTGCTCCCCTTTTGGTAAATTCATCTTCAAGCCATTCAAGCCATTCAGTTCCTCTTCCATGGCATAGAATTATGTTTTGCCCCCTTATGGAATCAGTAAAAGGACCAAACAGAGGATGTGTCCCTGTTACCTGTGCTGATGTAAAAGAGAGCATGTTCTTTAGAATACTTTCTTTAAGGGAGCAGAAGTCCATAAGAAGCTGATTTTGACTCATTATAGGGCCGATTCTCTCGGAAATAGATATGGCTGCATCAAGAGGCACGCTTAAGATTACTACATCGCACTTTTTGGCAACATCTTCATATGTGATCTCTGTTTTCCTGCCGGAAATTAAAACATTGTGGCCGGCTTCAGAGAAAAAACGCATAAACCAGCGGCCCATTTCTCCTGTACCGCCAATTATGCCTATTTTTAATCTGTCCATGATATTGCTTTTTGTCTTAATAGATGATCTGCAAGAACCAGGCTTGCCATTGCCTCACATACAACATTTATGCGCGGTATTGCCGATATATCGTGACGTCCTTTAGTCGAAATTGTTCTTTGATTACCAAACCGGTCGATTGTATTTTGTTCGATTGCAATTGAAGGTATAGGTTTAACTGCTGCGCGTATTAGTATGTTGTCGCCGTTAGATATTCCGGCAAGTATTCCTCCTGAATTGTTTGTTATAAAACCTTCAGGAGTTATGGGATCATTGTTTTCAGAGCCCAGCTTTACAGCAGACCCAAAACCGGAGCCGATCTCGACTCCCTTTATTGCACCTATACTCATTATTGCCTTTGCCAGATCAGCATCAAGTTTGTCGAATACCGGATCACCCAAACCCTTTGGAACACCTTCCGCCTTTATTTCTACAATGCCTCCTAACGAGTCGCCTTTCTTCTTTATACTTAAAACGCGTTTTTCCATTTTTTCTGCGGCATCCATATCCGGACAAAAAAACATGTTTTTGTCTATTACATCCAGATCACATTTTTCTGCTCTTATCCCGCCAAGTTCAAGAGTGTATGCATAAACCCTGACACCTTCGCTCTCAAGAAGATTTTTTGCAACTGCTCCTGCTGCTACCCTTGCCACGGTTTCTCGT
>JAHIKR010000401.1 GCA_018897415.1 Pseudomonadota bacterium | reverse complement strand
CCAGAGTGATATTTTATTATCTTTATTCGCACATCATAGCATAATTCTTGAAAATCATATGTTTTATCTTGAGACATATTGAGAATACTAATTTTTAATGACCCAAGACGTCTTTTATTGATAAAATCTGATTCTATTTTTGCTACATCACCTTCAGTCATTTTATGATTTGATATTAAAACGTTAATTGTCTCTGTAAGAGCCCAATGTGACGTGCAAAGTTGAAAATCATCTAGATTATCAAAAATATTAAGGCAGGTTCTAACTAGTTCTTTTTTTTCAGATTCACTTTCTTTGAGAGAAAAATACGCTATTAAAATGCAAGAGTCTAGATAAAAATACTGCATTAAGACTTTCTTCCTCGAGCAACTGCTCATAAAGCTGAGGTAATATCAGTTATGGCTCATTAAGACGCCTTGCTGCGCGGGTGAAGATTACTTGTGCCAACCTGGGGATTTCAAATAACTTGTTTACTCTGTCCTCTAGATAGCTCAAAAAGGTGATTTCAAGCTTGCAACAGGTCTTTTTTAGACTTATAAAAGTATCTCGACATTTCCGACCTTCATTACTCCGTGTTCCTCCAGACACTTTCTTTTTAACTACCATTTCTCTGGCATCCGTTTCGGTCCCATTATTGTGAAGAGGAGTTTCCGGTCTCTCTAAAACCCTGAGCAGCTCATCTTTTTTTGCATAAGTTGTTGCCAACTGTTTATTCAGAGTAGGGCTGATAGTGGTCTTTTTTAAGAATAAGTCGTCAAATTTTTGCTCTAAAATTAATTTTAGACTTTCAGATGGAGCAAGCTTGTAGTCTTTTAGTCCACTATACAAATCCCATATTTCTTCACGGACCTGTTCAATAGCTTGACGTGTCGCTTCATCAAGAGGAATGAGTTTCCGATAATGCCTCTCTTGGTGGATCCAACACAGTGATCGAACGAAGACATTGAATTGGCCGGCATCATCTCCATGCACCCCAAGATCCCTCGGTATGTCGTTTTCGATCAGACTTGCGAACAGAGCAGCCTCAGTTATAAGCTTTATGTCGCCTTCTGCTTTGATGTTTATTTTAAGCAAAAATTTCTCCCACTCTTCCTGGTTCATGGATCGATCCGGATCATGATGAAGAAGGTATCTACCTAACCAGCTAGAAGGTTTTAAAGTCTCTATATAGTCTGCAGTATCGGTATTGATGAGGTATCGAGGATCAGTCCCATGTAATATTTGTAGAAAATTCACACGGCTTTTTCTTTCTGTCGACACGATGGAGGTAAAGAATTCATTCCCTATGATCGTGGAGTATCCGTTCCGGCCTTGATGACGGGCGCCGGTATCATCTACTTTTACTTGTCCGGTTGCTGCGATCCCTGCCGGTAATAATTCTTCTTTTTCATTGTGGAAGAGTTCCTTGCCTTGGATCAGAATATTGCTTAGCTGTCCTTCGGAGATCAGTATGCCGATTTCTTTCAGCTGAGGAAACAACAGTGGCTCTGTAACACGACAGCCATAATACTGGTGCAAAATATAAGCGATCAGTTGGGGACCATAATGTCCATAGATGTTTTGTGGTAATTTACCCGTTAGATAGCTGCCGTCAGGCAACTGCCACCGCTCGAGTTCATATACTGTGTTGTAAGAACGAAGAATGATGTCTTGCACAGCGAATTTCTGACACCCCTTAAAGATGGCTCCTTCAGGAATTGACTCTGGCTTGATGCGGCTTCTGGTATGGATCTCAAGTTGGTTGGTTTTTTTACGGCGAGGATGTTTTCCCCTGGAGAGTTTATTCTTGTCATTTTGTTTATCTTTACTCTGAGCTCCCTCTAAAGCGCTTGGAGGGATCTTTGGACGAGGTTTCTGTCCTTTTAGGATTGCAATTTCATCCTTTAGTCGTTGAATTTCTTCCTGCTGCAACGCAATGGTGTTCAGAGCAATATCGAGACGGTATTTCAGCCGTCGGTTTTCTTCAATGAGTTGGTTATTCTGCTCTATGAGCCGTCGAATTAGGTCATCGTAATTTTGCATAGGGAATTAAATTACAATAAGCCAAAATTAAAGAAAAGATTTTTATCAATTTTTAACGTCTGAGACTAAGCCGTTTGCCTCAACTTTATGAGCAGTTGCCTTCTGGTGTTATAATAGGAATTATTTTTATCCATTCCGAAATTTCTTCTAATAAAGGAGTTGTTTTTAACCATTCTTGACCTTGAGGAGAATTTAAAAAAGATTGCATAAGTCAGGTTTTAGATGATCGACTGTATCTGATACAGCTCCAAAAATAGCCCCTGAATAAAGGTTAATTGAATAGGTAAAAAGTAATTAAATTCAATAGAAAATCACGATAAAATAATAAGTTATGTAAATTATTCTGCAATAAGGTTTTTATCCAAGTAATTCTGCAGGATAAAGGTAGCTGCAACGGTATCTACATTTTCAGATCTTTTCTTTCTATTTTGATCGAGAGATTTTAAAGAATTCTCTGCCATGGTTGAAGTTAGTCTTTCATCGACTAAAACAATAGGCAGTGTTGTTT
>JAHIKR010000049.1 GCA_018897415.1 Pseudomonadota bacterium | reverse complement strand
GTCAGATGACCAAAGATCATCGAAAAATATATTAAATTCATCAAGATCAAGCGGAATAATAGCATCCGAAAAACCAAGATAATGTCTTGCCCAGAGAGTCAATACCAAATTTTTATGGGTAAGCGAACCACCATAAGGAGGTGCGAGATTTACTGTCATACGAGAAAGAAGTCTGTCAAAAGCTATAATTTCATTTAATACTTTTTCAGTATGCTTAATATCTTCAATAGAATAAAATTCCCGGTACAGCACGCCTGTTTTGTAATTGTCATAGTAAAGCGGCCTCTTTATCAACAGCCCGCCCAGAACACCTATCCACCCCTCTCCCCAGAAGCTTAGATGCAGTTTATTTTTTTCAAACCAGCTGATTTTGCGCCATTTTTCAGCCCGCCATTTAAGTTCTAAGACAAGCCCGTATCCTACTCTGAAAATCTGGGAAAGCGGAAACCTTTTTATCAATGCCACAGCGCGATTTTCATCGAGGTCACGGCCTTCTTCTGTCAATCGCTTTAGTCCTATACTTATATATCCACAGGCTTTTTTAACTATATCGCCCAACTCTTCTTTATTCCTAATCATCTTCTGGTCAGCAACTAAGATCTGATTGGCCAAACCTGCTAATTCTACCTGAATCTGCTCCAAAACATCATCTTTCTCTATCTTTTTTAAAGAATCAGTAAAAAGGTTGCCTTCCTTGAGCATTCCTGTTGAATAATAAGGAACAGGAATATACATTCTTCTCTCAGATCTCTCTGCAATAAATTTAGCACTTTGCCTGCTTAAAGCCTCTGGTTTTAAAGGTTGATATATTCCTATTGCTTCATCAAACGGCAGGAAACCCTTTTCTGCGAGCCTAACATTTCGCAATCTAAAAGCCTCTTCTTCATATTCAGCCGGTATAACACTGAAAGCCTCTAATAGAACATTCTGAAACGTGTTGTGATCATAGCCTGAAAGGCTTTCTATAAAATCAGATAGAAATTCATTGCGTTTTTTTATAAAATTGCTATCCGACTCAGTATCTACAGGCAAATCAACAAACCTTATGTAATAAACATCATCAAGCGTAAAAAAGTCGTCGCCAAAAATTGATGGATCCTGGTCATGCTCCCTTATCTTTACCTCGATGTTTTTGAAAAGATAGAATTCAATGAGCTCGGTTTTTTTATTTAAAAACCACCTTACGAAACGCTGTGGATCAGCCCTAAAAAACAGGTCAAGCCATTTCGTAACTCTGTTTACGCTAATTCTATCTCTTTCCCATACCTCTATATCAAGAATGTATTCCAACTGTTTGTCAGAGGCGAGCGACAAAAGCTGAAGAGAATCTTCGAGCCCTATGTCGTTAATCAAAAAATAAAAATCTTCTTCTGGAAATGAATGAACAATAGCTGCCGGCTGAGGGGAATCCAGAATACGGTCCAAAGCCTTCTCTGGAGGTAGAGAAAGAATTTCTTTTCTCTGTCTTGAAAGATTTTGGGACAGCTCAATTGCCAGTTTAGTATCTTTGTCTTCGTTCATTTTCAAATTAAAGTATTACCATTATTTATAAGTCGCCACGGCATCCTTTGAATGCCATGATGCAAATTTTAGCAGAATCAACATCCCCGGAGCAGCAATAAGGGTACAAAAAATGAAAAAACTTTCCCAGCCCATACTTTTGGCAAGAAAACCCGTGGGGGCTGATACCAGTACTCTTGGAACTCCCATAAGGCTGCTGAGAAGCGCATATTGGGTAGCTGTAAATTTTTTATTTGTTATGCTGGCCATGAACGCAATATAAGCAGCCGTCCCCATACCACTGCTCAGATTCTCAAATGCAATAACCGCTGACAAAGCGGGGATACTGTGGCCAATCCGTGCCAGTAATGCAAAGCCGGCAGTTGATATTGCCTGGAGAAAACCAAAAACCCAAAGGCTGCGGTTAATTCCAAGTCTAAGCATTAATACGCCTCCGGTCAAACTGCCCATTACGATTGCCCAAAAACCGAACAGCTTGACGACAGCCCCTATTTCTGTTTTTGAAAAACCTATGTCAAGATAAAATGGCGTGGTCATGGCACTTGCCATGGTATCGCCTATTTTATAAAAAAGGATAAAGGCCAGTATCCAAAAAGCACCCCTTCGCTTGAAGTAATCTATCAGTGGATATATAATTGCTTCCTTTAAGCTTTCAGGAGTTCCAGCAGTAATGTCGGGTTCTGCAGCAAAAAGAGTCGTCAAAATTCCCGGAAGCATACAGGCAGCCATTATCAAATAAACCATGGCAAAACTAACGTAATCAGCCAGAATAAGACCGCCGCCTGAAGCCAGTAACATTCCTACCCGGTATCCGTTTACATAAAGAGAAGAACCAAGTCCCAGCTCCTCATCAGGCAGATCCTCTCTTCTGTATGCATCCACTACAATATCCTGTGATGCACTAAAAAAAGTCACAATTAACGCCGCAAACGCCACCATCCATGGATGATTTCCGGGATCAGTTACCCCCATGCCCGCGATTGAAACTACTAAGAATATCTGGGCTATCAGAAGCCAGCCTCGTCTGCGTCCCAGAAAAGGAAGAGTGTAACGGTCAAGAAAAGGAGCCCAGAGGAACTTCAGAGTATAGGGAAGGCCAACTAAGGCCATAAGCCCAATTACAGTTAGATCAACCCCTTCTTCCTTCATCCATGCCTGCAAAACAGTTATTGTTAGAAGAAGCGGCAGGCCACAGCTAAAGCCCATAAGAAGAGTCACAATCATGCGACCGCTGCATATTACTCTTATAATAGATTTACGGCTTTCTGGTTGCATCCTTCCTCTTTAAAATAATATCGTCCAAACTTCTTTTTGGAACGTGATGAACTCCTTTTTCATCTCGCCAGTACTTGATATTATCCACCTTGCCGGCAGCAGAATTATCATCAGAAATTACTTTTTCTATAACCGCCTTTTCCTTGGGCTTACCAATGGCAAGGACAAGAAGTATTTTATATTTAGGAGCTATATTAAGTATATCCCGCAGCCTTTTCCGGTTAACAGATCCTATTATACATCCCGCAAGATCCTTCTCTCTTGCACCCAGAAGTATGCTCTGGCTTGCAATACCGTGATCACATCCAAACTCCTTGGCTCTTTCAGTATCTCCAAGTATTATTATGTATGCAGAGGGTCTTTCTCCCTCTTCGGGACCAGGCCATTCTTTTAGATATCCTGCCCATCCAAGACAAGAAAATATCCGGGCATTGATTTCAGGATTACTCGACAGAATGTAGGACAACGGCTGCAAATTCCCCGCTGAAGCCGATAACCTTGCAAGATCAACCAGCTCTTTCAAAGTATCAGTATCCACAGAATGATTCTGATAAAATCTCCGGCAGGTCCTATTTTTTTTAATCAAATCAGCTATCATTACAATCACCCTGGCATTTAAATTTTTCATAAACAGGCATCTGCTGTTTGATCCAACTCATAACCTTGTCAAATTCATCTCTGAGTTCCCTGAGAGCTTTTCCTCTGTGACTTACACGGCTTTTTTCTTCTATGGTTAATTCTGCAAAAGTTTTATTCAAAGGCGGATAATAAAATACAGGGTCATACCCGAATCCATTTGATCCAGAAGGCTGTTCAGCAATCAAGCCTTCGCAGCCGGCTTCATATGTCAGCGCAGCCCCTGTGGGTACTGCAATGGAAATTACGCATTCAAATTTTGCTCTACGATTGGATTTTCCTTCCATTTCTTGCAATAGTTTTTGGCGTCTCTGTTCATCTGTTGCATCGTCGCCTGCATATCGAGCAGAGTGAACTCCGGGTGCACCATCAAGGGCTTCTACTAATAGCCCCGAATCATCTGCAAGTGCTGGAAATCCCAGGACTCTTGCCGTAAAACTTGCTTTTTTGTATGAATTTTCATCAAAAGTATCTCCATCCTCCTCGACATCCGGTATAGGACCAAAATCATCCAACGTCTTGATATCAACAGGAAAGTCTTTTAAAAGAGCCATAATTTCAAATTTCTTGCCTTTGTTTCGCGTAGCAATAACAATTGTAATTTTATCTTGCATGTCAACCTCTTATTCAAATTAGGTGATTAGAAATCAATGGTTTTGAAACTGTCATATAATGATTATATTCTTGACACAAATATTAATAAAAAATATCAACTTATCAGAAATTTACAAACTCAAAAAGCAACTTGTGATGAAAAAAATTCCAATTATCTGTATTGTAGGAAAATCTGAATCAGGAAAAACTACATTGATAGAAAAACTTATTCCTGAGCTTAAAAAACGAGGGTATAGGATAGGAAGTATAAAACACGCTTGTCAAGCATTTGATATTGACAAAAAAGGAAAAGACAGCTGGCGGCACAGGAAAGCAGGCGCAGATATTGTAGTTATTGCATCCACAGATAAAATAGCCATGATAAAGGATAATGATTGCGAATCTCTCGACTGCCTCAACAAATATTTCAATGGCGTTGATCTTGTTATGGCTGAAGGCTATAATAAAGAAAATATACCTAAAATTGAGATAGTTCGAAAAGCAAACCAAAAAGAGCCTCTTTGTTTAAATGATAATAAACTCATAGCGCTTGTTACAGATGCAGATATAGACCATAAAGTTCCAATATTTGGCTTGGAAGAAATTGATAAACTGGCAGATTTTATAGAAAATAAATATTTATGACCAGAGATAAGCTTAACGACCTGAAAACATGGTTTGCAGGATATGTATCTAATTTCTATTCCGATGATCCTGATTACAACCACCCAATAAGGCTTAAACAAGAACATACAATTCGTGTATGCCAAAATACGGTCTTGATAGGAAAAGAGCTCGGCATTTCAGATCAAGATATAATTCTGGCAGAAACAATGGCCTTATTTCATGACATCGGAAGATTTAAACAGTATGAAATATATAATACTTTCAATGATTTTATTTCAGAAAATCATGCAAGGCTTGGATTGCGCCAGATGGCTGTTCACGGAGTTCTCTCAGAATGCACAGCTCCTGAAAAGCGTCTAATTGCAAGAGCAATTGCATATCACAACGCCGCGACCCTGCCTGAAAATGAAGATGATAACACTTTGTTTTTTATGCGACTTGTTCGAGATGCTGATAAACTGGATATCTGGGAGTTGTTTATTGATTACTACTATGAACGTAAAAACAATCATAGTGCGGTAGTGGAGCTAGGCCTGCCTGATGATCCGATATGTTCACAACGGGTTGTAGAAAGCCTTCATCAGCACAGGTTTGTTCGAACGCGAGATTTAAAAACTCTTAATGACTTTAAATTATTGCAAATAAGCTGGGTTTATGATTTAAATTTTGTCCCCTCTTTCCAAATCGTTCAAAACAGAAAATATATAGAAAAGCTTGAAAAAATGCTGCCGCAATCAAAACAAATTAAAGAGGCGGTAAAAATAGCACGTGACCATGTAAATTCCTTTCTATGATTATCTGTGCATATTTTCGGTGAAATTAGAAATCAAAATTCCTGTCAGCTTATGCTGGTTATGCGGAAATGGTCGATAGCGTTCGAGACATTTGTCTTACTTATGGCTGTCTATCACGGATTTGCCTTTTTTCTTTGCTTTTTTCTCAAGCCGTTTCTCTTTTATAGATTTTTGCGACTTCTTTTTGACATCTTTTTTTACCTCACGACTTTTGCTCATACATATCTTCCTTATTATCAGTTAATATAGTTTTCTTCTCGATGCCGAATTTTGAAATGATAGCGATGGCATTTGTTGAGGTTATCCATCTTTTGGCTCATTGGGATTTTTGTATCTTGCTCTTTTAATTTTCTCAAATTTTCCCGCTGTGCATTTTACATTGTTGACTTAATTATTCAAGCTTGTCAACTATGTTCCGTATATCCCTACTGGGATGGATGGGCAATGATGACAAAGGATCTTGTGAAAATCAATAAAATGGCTAAAACCATGAGAGCGATACAAAAATTAGAAAAATAAATTTCTGCGCTGCATCCCTTTGCCCTGTTAAATTTTCGTTAAGCGAAACAACTTAACCATTTAGCAGGGCAAGTTATTTTGTCGTATAGGTTCCGCCCACTGTAGACCCGCATGCTGGGTGTTGAAATTACGATTCCAATATTTTTTTAAGTTTTCTCCTAACAAGGAAATCAAAGATCTTCTCAGATAATGCAGGCATCAGCCTCAGCGATTAGCGGTCGGCTGCAAGAGCATGGTGGTTATGGAAAGGCTATGGTTGATGAGCTGCATACTCATCCAAGAGCCTTCTGATCATCTTTTGATACTGGGTATTATGCTTTTTTGCTTCTTTTTTAAAAAAATCAATGCTGATTTTACTGAGTGAAATGGTGACCTTAACCGTTTCATCTTTTAGGACCAGTTCTTCTGGTGAAGGCAGGAAGTCTTTTAAAACTCTTACTTTCCCAATAGGCTCATCGGTGTATTTTATTTTCTCTGTCATATATTTTCTTTCCTTTTCGCCAATATCCAGCTCCAATGATTCTGATTTTGTTTAGTATCATCCCACTCAAAATCAGATCGTTTTTTCATACAATTAAAATATAGGGACTAAAGATAAAAGTCAATATTTTTATATGGCTATTTATATGGCATTATAATCCAGGAAGGAACATGCGGAATATGCGGCGGAATATGCGGAACATCCAGAGAGCGCCGGTTAAAACCGGAAAGGTGTGGTGAATGAATTCAATGTACGATATCTCTATAACCATATGCGGTATCGTATATGATACCGTTCTTATCAATGTAGAACGAGCTGTTGATTATACGTACCTGTCGTTCAGGCGGATAGACTCTCTTTTCTTCCCTTCGGGTAGTACTGTCACCAGCCTTTTGCTTATATGTGGTTACAGTCCCCGGCTGCACAGACACCTCCTTTTCCTGGTATATCCAGATCTCTCCTCCTTTATCGTCCGTTTCTTTCGCATCCGGCGGTCCCAGCCGGCCTATGAGGTAGGCCTTAGTC
>JAHIKR010000400.1 GCA_018897415.1 Pseudomonadota bacterium | reverse complement strand
TGAAGTAAGTAAAGGTATTGCAATGGTTAGCTTGGAATCTGGTGTCCCAGTAATATTCGGAGTTATAACCACTGATACAATTGAACAAGCTATAGAACGTGCTGGTATGAAATCCGGCAACAAAGGATGGAGTGCGGCATTAAGCGCCATTGAAATGGCCAACCTGATTGAGGTTGTAGATAAGAAATAAAAATGAGAAACCGACGCAAGGCACGGGAACTTGCCATGCAGGTTCTCTTTTATATGGATATGACTCATAATTACTCAGAAGAAGTGGTTAAACTCTTTTGTGGAAATTTTGTGACCTCAAAAAGCAGTTTGTCCTTCTTTCTTGAACTGATAAACGGTGTTATTAAGGCTTTGCCTGAAATTGACTCTGTAATTGAGCGCTTTTCCAGTAATTGGAAGATCAGCCGCATGTCCATTGTTGACAGAAATATTATGAGACTTGCGGTGTATGAGATGCTTTTCTGTGACGATATTCCATCAAAGGTATCTATTAATGAGGCTGTTGATATAGGGAAAAAATTCGGCACAGAAGAATCAGGCGGTTTTATCAATGGAATCCTTGACAGCATACGCATCTCACTGGAAGAAGAAAAAATTATCTGAAAATCTATGCAAGCCCTGACAAACAATACGGATTAACATCGAGGAGACGTTTTGATTATTAAAGAGCTGGCTGTTGGGATGCTTATGGCAAACTGCATAATATTAGGGTGTGAGAAGACCAAAGAAGCCGCAGTAATAGATCCAGGAGATGAGACAGAAAGAATTCTTTTGTTCCTTGCAGACTCAAAGCTAAAATTAAAATATATAATAAACACTCATGGCCATTTTGACCATGTTGGCGGCAACAAAGAAATGAAAGAAGCAACAGGTGCTGATATCCTTATTCATTTTCTTGATGCGCCGATGCTGAGCCAGCTTTCTTCTGATGCAACTTTATTTGGATTTTCAGCAGAGAACTCACCGCCACCTGATAGAACGCTGGAAGATAACGATACTATAACCTTTGGAGAAATCAAATTAAAAGTTATACATACTCCCGGGCATTCACCCGGAGGGATTTCGCTTTATACCGATAACCACCTTTTTGTTGGAGATACCCTTTTTGCAGGTTCGATTGGACGTGCTGACCTGCCTGGAGCAGATTTTAATACTCTAATATCCAGCATAAAGAACAAACTGTTTACATTGGGTGATGATGTAAAGGTCTTTCCGGGACATGGTCCTAACACTACCATAGGGAGAGAAAAACTTTCTAATCCATTTGTTGGGCAATTCTGATTTTTTTATCTACCTTTTTTTCTTTATTTGGTTTAGCATATGTTTTAAATTCTATTCCCTGACGCTTCAAGATATCATAATATATCATAATTTTATTTATATATTCTATGGGTTGTGTTCCCCTGCAATATCCATATGTAGCCTTTTTATAATATTTATGGTAGGTTAAAAGGGGCAGAGTTATTGAGAGTGATGACCACTTATTTGGGTCAAGATTCATTTCGCGCGCAATATTCTGAGCATCAAGAATATGTCCCTGGCCAACATTGTAAGCAGCTAAAGCTATAAATAACCTGTTTAAACCTTTTGCTTTTCCAAAATAATCATAAAGAGACTTCAAATGCTGGACACCGGCATTAATATTTTGTTCTGGATTTAAAATATTTTCTACTCCGAGGCTGCTGGCTGTGGGACTGGTAAGCTGCATAAGACCTTTCGCTCCAGAATGACTTTGTGCATCTGGATTAAAATGAGATTCCTGATACATCTGCGCTGCAATTAATCTCCAGTCAAAACCATGGTAATCTGCCGCTTCCATGATAATTTCTTTATAGTTGGGAAGCCTGGTTTTAAGTCTCCTGTGGTATGCTCTTAGGTCAACATAATCAAAAGTATCAATATTTGCGTAATACTTGTTATATATTTCATTAAATTTGCCATTTTCTTTTATGGTTTTGAAAAAGCAATTTATTCGGTAGAGAAGATTTCGGGCATTTCGATTTACAGCCCACCCCAGAAATTCCTGCTCGCTTATCGGACATGCTAATACAGCCTGGGGATAGTACCTCTGATTAAGTAAAGCGATATTACTATCAGCTATTGTGACTTCTATCTTTCCTTCAGCGACCTGGCGTATGAGTTCTTCTGTAGGCAAATCATCATGCAGATTAATTTCAAGATCAATGCCTTTATTTTTAAGCAAGTTAAGCCTTTCCTCATAGGAAGTGCCTTCTCTAATATGAACGGTTTTTCCGGCGAGATCCTCTGGGCATCTAATTGATCTATTGTTTCTATGTACAATTACGTACTGTTGGATTGGCATATATCCATTTGA
The DNA here is from genome assembly GCA_018897415.1 of Pseudomonadota bacterium. Taxonomy (GTDB): domain Bacteria; phylum Desulfobacterota; class Desulfobacteria; order Desulfobacterales; family ETH-SRB1; genus B13-G4. The sequence continues at coordinate 14 of JAHIKR010000400.1, read as the reverse complement.
GAAGGAAACCCACT
>JAHIKR010000399.1 GCA_018897415.1 Pseudomonadota bacterium | reverse complement strand
GTGGAACTTAAGTGTCCGGAATGTAAAGCAGAGGAGTTCGAACGCATCCTCAGCTCTACTAATTTCGCAATGGGAGGAAGCTCTGGTTCAAGCAATAAACCCAGCGCAACAACAAAGACCTGTTCGAGCGGTTCATGTACAACTTATGATATGCCCGGTCACTCCAGATAGCCGGCAAAAATGATTATCTTCTTCATACGAAAGGACTTTTCCTTTTAACAAGCCTTAAGTAAACAAAAAAGCCTGTCTGCTTATAAATGCGGACAGGCTTTTTTAAATAAGGTTTTTTGGCTTATTGACAACCACGTAATACAGTATTATTGTTGAGAAATTATGCTCAATAGGAAATTAACATGAAGCCAGTTCACAGCCAGGAAAAAGAACAGTTCAAAAAACTTTTTAAGCAGGAAAATATTTCTGATTTTGAAGATAGATACAAAATCCTTGAAGTCCTTCTGCAAACAGAACATCACGTTACTGTGACTGAACTTATTAATCTTCTTGAGGAAAATGGTTATGAATTTAGCCCTGATTTTGTCAGGGAAACTCTTAAACTTATATGCCGCTATGGCTTTGCCAAAAAAAGAAGATTTAATCATGGACCTGTACGCTATGAGCACAGACATCTTGGTCAGCATCATGACCATATGATCTGTACAAAATGCAAAAAAATTATTGAGTTCCAGAATGAAAAGATTGAAAACTTACAGGTACAGGTATCCAATGGTTATGGTTTTCACATGCTCCAGCATAAGCTGGAAATCTATGGTATTTGCTCAGACTGTCTTAAAGACCATCTAAAACTTATGCCCCTTGTAATGGCTAAACAGGGAGAACGACTAATAATTAAAGATTTTACAGCCGGATCAACTGCACGTATGCGTTTATTAAGCATGGGGCTGAGAATTGGAGATGAGATCGATGTCATTACCAACAGCAGACAAGGACAGATGGTTATAGCTTTAGATCGCAACCGTTACGCTATTGGACACGGACTGGCGCAGAAGATAATTGTTCAGACGATTAAAGTATTAAGCTAATCATGGAGACTTCACAATGCTGTTAAGCGAACTGAAAGAGGGGCAAACCGGAATAATTGTCCGTGTAGGAGGTAATGGAGCCTTACGCAGAAGGGTACTTGAAATGGGACTAACCAAGGGGTCAGAAATTTACGTAGAAAAATATGCGCCCTTGAAAGATCCGCTTGAATTGATTATAAAGGGTTATCATATATCCCTTCGGGTTGAAGAAGCTGCAAACATAACCGTCGATAAATTATAGGGACTCCTTAATGCACAAAAAGAGCTTTACAATAGCCCTTGCAGGAAACCCAAATTCAGGCAAAACAACAATATTCAATAACATTACCGGAACAAGACAAAAGGTAGGAAACTGGCCGGGTGTTACAGTTGAAAAAAAGGAAGGGGCTGTAAGTAAATACGGCTATGATCTTAAAATTATCGATCTTCCCGGAACCTACAGCTTAACCCCCTTTTCAATTGAAGAAATAGTTGCCCGCAATTTCGTACTTGATGAATCACCAGACGTTGTTATTGATATAATCGACTCATCCAACCTTGAACGCAGCCTTTATCTGGCCACGCAGTTAAGAGAACTTGACTGCAAGGTCTTATTTGCTCTGAATATGGCTGACGTTGCAGATTCGCGGGGAATCAAAATTGATGCCGATAAGATGTCTGAGCTTCTAGATGTCCCGGTAGTCTTCACAATAGGAAACAAAAATAAAGGCATTGATAGTTTACTTAAAACAGCCATAAACCTGGCCGAGTCAGAATCAAAGATTTCCCAAAAACGCAAGGTTAAATACAGCAAGGATATTGAAGGCTCTATCTCAAAACTTCAAAGCTTCATCGAAGAACGCTTAGAACAAAATTTTCCTTATAATATACGATGGACGGCTATAAAGCTTCTCGAAAATGACGAAATCGTTAGAGAACGTATTCGTCAAAAAACCGGAAACATAAGCCAGGAAATTTTTCAGGAAGTCGAGACGCACCGCAAGCGACTCTTGGACCGTTTTGATGACGATCCTGAAATAGTAATGACAGATGAGCGATATGGATTTATAGCCGGAATCATAAAAGAAGTTTTAACTACATCAATAAAGCAACGCATAGATACTTCAAGGAACGTTGACTTCGTCCTTACGAACAGATTTGTCGGGTTCCCTATCTTTATACTCTTTATATGGATTATGTTCCAGACGACTTTTGCTGTTGGATCCTATCCAATGGAATGGTTAGGCAACGGAGTTAACTGGTTGTCAGCAATATTAGAAACATCTCTTCCTGATAGTCTTTTTAAAGATCTTCTCTTAAATGGAATAATAGCTGGAGTTGGAAGCGTTATAATCTTCCTTCCAAATATTCTGATACTTTTCTTCTTCATCGCAATTTTTGAAGATACAGGCTATATGTCAAGAGCAGCCTTTCTAATGGATAAGATAATGCATCTTATAGGGCTGCACGGCAAATCCTTTATCCCCATGCTCATGGGATTCGGCTGTAGTGTCCCGGCAATCATGGCAACCCGCACTCTTGAGAGCAATAAAGACAGAATCCTTACCATACTGATCACTCCATTTATGTCTTGTTCAGCCAAGCTGCCAATATATATTCTGCTTGCCGGCACCTTTTTCAGTGCCAAAGCAGGAACTGTAATATTTTTAATTTATATTTTCGGCATTATTCTCTCAATTATAACCGGACGTTTATTCCGGTCTACACTTTTCAAAGGCGCTGACGCTCCATTTGTAATGGAGTTGCCCCCGTACAGAGTTCCAATGATAAAAAGCCTTATTATCCATATGTGGGACCGGAGCAAGATGTTCCTGAAAAAAATGGGGGGTATTATTCTTGTTGGCTCGGTTATTGTGTGGATGCTCACAGCTTTTCCACGCAATATAAACTATTCAATGGATTATAATGAAGAAATAAATAAGATCAATGCGTCTTTTACGGAAAAACAAAAAAAAGCCGCTATAACAAAACTCAAACTGGCTGAAAAGGCTGAAAAGGCTGAAAAATCTTTCATGGGCCGCATTGGAAAAACCATCGCTCCTGTATTTGCACCAATTGGAATAGACTGGCGTGGCAGCGTGGCGCTTCTTACCGGTTTTGTTGCAAAAGAAATCGTAGTAAGTACCTTTGGAATACTTTATGCTACCGAAGAAACAAATGAACCGGATGCTCTCAAGAACGCACTTTTATCTTCTGAAATGACGTCTCTTTCCGCACTTTCATTAATGGTCTTTGTACTGTTATATCTTCCCTGTGTTGCGACAATAGCAACGATACGCCGGGAAACCGGTTCCCTGAAATGGACTTTGTTCAGCATAGTCTACAGCACTTCCCTAGCCTGGGCGGCTGCCTTTTGTATCTATCAGGGCGGAAAGATTTTAGGTTTAACCTAAGTTGATGGAAAAAATATTTGCCATAGGAGATATACATGGGTGTTTTGATAAACTGTGTGAACTTATGGCTAAAATCAATATAGATCGAGATAATGATACCCTTTTATTCCTGGGAGATTATATTGACAGAGGTCCCGATTCTTTTGATGTTGTTGAATATTTGATTGATTTAAAAAAGAATTTTCAAAAAATCGTATTTTTAAAAGGTAATCACGAGGAGATGCTAGAAAAATATCTTGCAGGTAAAGACAGGCTAACCTATCTAATAAACGGAGGACATCAGACTCTGGAAAGCTACATGAAAAGAAGCCGGATGACTGGTTCCACCCCGATACCACAAGAACACCTTGATTTCTTTGAATCACTATCTTTTTATTATCAGACTGATAATTATATATTCGTGCATGCCGGTCTTAGGGAAAATATCCCGCTTGAAATGCAGGATTATGCTGACCTTCTCTGGATACGCGAAGACTTCGTAGGCTCGGACTTTGATTTTGGAAAACGAGTTATTTTTGGGCATACACCTTATGCGGAACCATTGGTAGAGCCCAACAAAATAGGAATTGATACCGGTGCAGTATATGGCAACAAGCTTACCTGTATTGAATTGCCTGAATTTTTATTTTATACTGCATAATATAGACTTTAAGATAATGATTTTGGGAAGGCTAGAGGGAGAAAGGCGTACTTGTCGTACGTCGACGACCGATAACGCACCCAAAATCATTATCTTAAAGTCTATAGAAAGGAGGATTGACATGCCACACAACATGCTGAAAAATATTAAACGGCTTGGACATGCTGGATTCGCAATAAATGTGCAAGATAAAGTAATTGTCATCGATCCTTTTCAGATAAAGGAAAGTGTATCTGCAGATATAATTCTTATTACTCATTCTCACTATGATCATTGTTCTGTTGAAGACATTGACAAAATAAAAAAACCATACACAGTCATTGTAACTGAAGCTGAATCAGCTAAAAAACTCTCTGGTGATGTCAGAGTTGTAAAACCAGGAGATAAAATAACTATCTCGGGAATCGATATTAAAGCGGTCGAGGCTTATAATACCAACAAGTCTTTTCATCCAAAAAAAAATGGCTGGCTGGGCTTCATAATAACAGTTGATGGAATCCGTATTTATCATGCCGGAGATACGGATCTTATTCCTGAAATGGACGAATTTGAAGCAGATATCGCCTTGCTGCCTGTTTCAGGAACCTATGTTATGACCGCTGAAGAGGCTGTTGAGGCAGCAAAACGCCTGAAGCCTGAAATAGCGATACCCCTGCATTTTGATTCAATTGTTGGATCAAAAAATGATGCAATTAAATTTAAAAAAGACCTTGAAGGAATATGCGAAGTAGAGCTTATGTCCTAATAAAAGCTTGTTCTATTGTTTCTATCTTAATAACTCTGGCAATTATTTTCGGCGGAACCGCCTTTGCTGAACGCGTGGCGGTTGCGTCTTCTTTAGCCAACATAAGATCCGGACCTGGAACCAAATACGATGTATTGTGGCAGGTTGCAAAATATCATCCGATTCTTGTTCTGAAAAAGTCCGGTAACTGGTATCATTTTCGAGATTTTGAGGATGATAAAGGCTGGATTCACAAATCTCTTGTAGGTAAAATCCCATCAGTTATTACAAACAAGGAGAAATGTGACGTACGGTCAGGTCCTAGCACCAAATTTGAAATTTTATTCACCATCAAGGAAGGAATTCCATTTAAAATCTTAAAGCGCAAAGGCAACTGGATTCATGTTCAGCATGCTGATGGAGATAAGGGCTGGATTCACAAGTCTTTGGTATGGTAACAATTCAAGTTTAGCACCCCCTCTATGCACCAAAAGCTTTAAAGGGCAGGTGTTAGATAGTTTTTTTAAAGAGCAAAATAATATGATTGATATTCTAAACCACTATACCTTGGGATTTGACCAGGACAGGCACATAGAAGGCTTTTCACCATGGATAAAATGCTGTGCATGTCTCGCTCCTTACAAACTGAGTGGGTATGGTGCCGTTGCCAAAGCCAGAGTG
>JAHIKR010000398.1 GCA_018897415.1 Pseudomonadota bacterium | reverse complement strand
ATGCGGAGAATGCGTAAGTCATTGCGCCGGAAAAGCTCTAAAGCTGATAAAAGATAAGGCAAGTATTGATCCTAAAAAGTGTATGGGCTGAGGTGAATGCATCATTATTTGCCCCAACAATGCAATACAGATTCAATGGAATCAGGATATACCGATTTTTCTCGAAAATATTGTTGAATATATGATGGGTGTTTTAAAGAATAAAAAGGGCAGAACATTGTTTTTGAATTTTATTACCGATGTTTCACCTGAGTGCGACTGTCTTGCCCATAATGATGCACCTATCGTAAGGAATATAGGTATAGTGGCTTCAAAAGACCCCGTTGCTATTGATCAGGCCTCTGTAGATCTTGTTAATAACGAGCAGGCCCTTCCTGGATCGTGCCTTGAAAAAAATAAGAAACCTGGTGAAGATAAATTCAGGGGTATACATCCAAAAGTGGACTGGACTATACAGCTTGAATATGCTGAAAGTATTGGGTTGGGAAGCCGTGGCTATGACCTTGTTAAAATATAACGGCTTCGTAAAAAGTCCATTTTCTGCGTTGCGCTGCATCCTTCGTCATTGCGACGTAGCTATAAGTACGTCTCTTTCCTCAGGATTTGCGCGCCTTGAAACTGAAGCTTTTTACTTTGCCGTCCAAAGTATGATTTTTTCAAACAAGGTCTCGAGGTATTAAAAATTTGATTTGTAACGTCTCCAGAAATCTTCCTGAGTAAACTTATGTTCCTGGGTGCCGTGGTGCTCAACTGCAAAACTGGCGCAAGTGGCCCCCATCTTTGCAGAAGTAATCAGATCTTTTCCCGTTACCATACCCTTAATCATTCCTGCACGGTAGGCATCTCCTGCACCGGTCGGGTCAGATACTACAGCAGCTTTTGCTGATGGTATTTTTGTTTCTTGCTTCTGATAACAGACTATAGAGCCATCTTCGCCAAGAGTCGTTATAATACTTTTTGTCATCTTAGTAAGAGCCGGCTTTTGCAATCCAGTAGCTTTCTTTATCAGTTCCAGCTCATAGTCATTGGATATCAACATCTCAGAACCGGCAATTATCTCTGATAACTGGTCTCCTGAAAGCACCGGGATAGACTGACCTGGATCAAAGATATAAGGTATCCCATGTTTTTTATAAATACGGCCATAGTTTATCATGTCTTCAATATTACCCGGAGCTATAATTGCTATTGCCTCGTCCTGCTTAATCCCGTCAAAGTTATAGAGCGAAGCATGTTTCATCGCTCCCGGGTTAAAGCCCGTGATCTGATTATCTGCTTTGTCTGTTGTAATATAAGCACCTGCTGTCAATTCTTCTGGAATTTTCCGAATCCCATTTATTGGCAGGTTGTTTTGAAGCAACCATGATTCGTAGCTGTCAAAGTCTTTACCCGCAGTAGCTAATATCAACGGCTTTTCTCCGAGCAAGGAAAGGCTATAAGCAATGTTACCTGCTGTGCCTCCAAACTTTTCGGTAAGGCCGTTAACCATAAAGCAGACATTAAGGATATGTAATTTCTCAGGTAATATATGATCTTCAAATTCGCCAGGAAAGTCCATTATACGGTCATAGGCCAGCGACCCGGACGCAAATATTTTCATGTGATCATTCCTAAAACATTCTTTTTAAATTCATCTATACCGATACGTTCAATAAAACAGGCTGTTCTTTTTATTTTATTCTCTCCTTTTAAAACTGTCCAGTCTTTCTGCGGATTAGGAGTCAAATTTTACGAGGTCTGAACCTATATAAACACTGTACCATTCGTTAACTCTATCCCAGCTTTTTCTCCGCTCAACTATACTTCTTTGGTCTTTTATATTGTGCCTTCTTTCCATTCCATTATTTTTGAAATAGTCCAAGTTATAGACGTTACGCCTATCTTCTCCAGAACGCCTATCAATTGCAGTTCGTTTTATTATCGCCAGTTTTTTTGCAAGAAGCATAGTTTAATCCTCCTTTTATTTGAAGTATTAACTGAGCTTTGGCTAAGGGGCAGCATTAATATATTTTTATTACATATAACTGGTTAGAATATTGTGCAATAAGAAATTAATTCTTATTCCGGGTTTTCTCTGGTTATTTCGCCTTCCCAAACATTGGGATCATTCATACACGCCATTCTTTAAGTCTGACTCTCCCTGAAATAATAATAAAAAAAGCAGGGCCATTCGGCTCTGCCTTTTTGGATACAGCTTACTTCTTGAGTTTATTCTTGAATTTCAAATGAGGTGAATTAATAATTTAATAATAATTATCCCATAATTCTTCATCCCACAAATTATCATACATATCATCCCAGGTTATAACATCATCAAAAATATTTTTTAAACCAAATCTGTTATGTGTGGGTTCATAATCATAATCAGATTCAAATCCATTTCCGTCGAAGTATAATTTATCAATATCTGACATGACATACCTCCATTTAAAAGAATGAGCAGGATATTATGAGATTGAAAATGACTAGGTAAGCAGCAAAAAGATACTATAATGGAAGTTTTATTTATTCTACATTAATGCTTATCTGTTTAGGCTTCTTTTCCTCAGGCTTTGGCACTTCTATTTCAAGAACCCCGTTTTTGAAATTTGCCTTAATTGCTTCAGGATTTACCGCTTCCGGCAAAGTGAAAGACCTCTGGAATTTACCGAAACTCCTTTCTTTTCTGTAGTAATTTTCTTCCTTTATTTCTTTATCAAAAGAACGCTCCCCTTTAATTGTCAGCACATTACCTTTAACATCTATGGATACGTTATCTTTTTTTATACCAGGGAGTTCTGCTTTTATGACGATTGCATTATCGGTGTCAAAAATATCTACTGCTGGTCTCCAGGCGGACATGCTGACCTCGTCTTCAAAGTCCTTTGAACTGGCAAAGGCTTCATTAAACATGCGATTTATACGGTCTTGCAGAGTCGCTACGTTTCTTAAAGGATCCCATCTTACAATAGTCATATTAACACTCTTTAACTTAGTATGTTAAATATGATGAGCTCGTAAAAAGTCAAAAATCCGAAAATTCATAGCCGTAACAGGTTGATATTATTAGCTGCAGATTTTCAAAGATTTCTCTTTTGGGGTTTTTACGAGGCCATCGAATTTTGTGCTTTGTTCTTTTTTCTTGAACCATTTAAAATCAAGTGTCAAGATAAAAATAAAGGTAAATTTACAATATTATAAATGAGTAGTGGCCTTGATTTATTAGCTACACAATACCTTGTAGTTGGTCTTATAAAAGGTATAAAAATGATTATTCAAAGCATAGCAGGATTAATGGTTTTTGTGATTTTAGCCTGGGCTATGAGCGAGAACCGCAAGAAAGTTTCTATTAAAACAGTGGCCATAGGTCTGGCCCTGCAGCTTGCAGTTGGAATGGTGCTTTTAAAACTGCCCTTTTTCAGGGATTTTTTTCTTTTTTTGAATCGTATTGTTTTGTCTCTGGAAGAATCCACAACAGCCGGCACATCTTTTGTTTTTGGCTACCTTGGTGGAGGAGTTCTCCCTTTTGATGAAAAATTTCCGGGTTCGAGCTTTATTCTGGCGTTCAGGGCTCTTCCCCTTATCCTGGTGATCAGCGCTTTATCTTCACTATTATTTTATTGGAGAATCCTACCGCTCATTGTAAAAGGCTTTTCTATATTCATGCAAAAAACAATGCGCCTGGGTGGCGCAGAGGGCTTGGGGGTTTCTGCAAACATATTTGTTGGAATGATTGAGTCTCCTCTTTTTATCCGTCCTTATCTGAAAGACATGACAAGAAGCGAGCTTTTTACTTTAATGACATGCGGTATGGCTACAATAGCAGGTACGGTTATGGTGCTTTATGCCAGCATACTTAGCAGCGTTATTCCTGATGTCATGGGGCACATTCTAACTGCATCGATAATAAGTGTGCCGGCCGCAGTTGCTGTGTCTAAAATTATGATACCGGAAACAGGCAAACTGACTTCAGGTGAATTGACCTTTCCAGAAGAGTCAGCAAGCTCTATGGATGCAATTACCAAAGGGACTATTCAGGGGATACAGCTTCTTATCAATATAATAGCAATGTTAATAGTTCTTGTGGCTCTGGTATATCTTGTGAATTTGCTGCTTGGCCTTTTGCCGCAGATTTCCGGCGAAAAAGTTACCCTTCAACTGATTTTAGGTTACGCTATGTCTCCGGCAGTATGGCTTATGGGTATACCATGGGATGAAGCACTTACCGCAGGATCGCTTATGGGCACTAAAACCATTCTAAATGAATTTATTGCTTATATTGACATGAGCCGTCTGGCAGAAGGCGCTTTAAGCCCTAAAAGCCTGTTGATTATGACATATGCAATGTGCGGTTTTGCAAATCCCGGAAGTCTTGGAATTATGATAGGAGGGATGGGCACTATGGTTCCACAGAGGCGGAATGAAGTAGTATCTCTGGGGTTTCGGTCGATAGTTGCAGGCACTCTTGCTACCTGTATGACTGGCGCTATTGTAGGAATCCTTGCAGTATAAAGAGTTTTCTTCAATTTGAAACCCTCAGGGATTGCCGATATTATATGAATTTACTCTTCAGCACCCTGAGCAGGTATCAGATAATTTTTTTAAAAAGCAAAATATAATTACTAAATCAGCTTCGAGAACGGCACCATACCCACTCATTTAGTATGATGCTAAATTGCCGATGCCTTTATCCTATGATTCATATCTCCTATGTGCCTGGCTTGATCAGAGCCCGAGGCTTAGTGGTTTAGAAATTAATGCTTTATTATTTGGCTCTTTTAAAAAAATTATCTGATACCTGCTCTCAATGCTGTACTCGAGGCTTCATAGCCTCCCATCTTTATTTTTTTACAGGTGTCTGCACCCCGCTTCCTTTTACACTTAATTGTTTGAAATTGACCGTTTTTTCTCCATTCAGCTTTTTCAAAACCAGCGTGCTTTCGACTACCATCCATATTTCAAGTAGAAAAACTGCCAGCCCTATAAATAACAGCAGCCAGTCCGAAGTAATAAAGAATTTATTAAGATTGATAAGCATAGCCCATCCGGTTATGAACAGCATGAATACCATGGGTATCATGGTATAACTGATTTGTATTTTTTTACGGGCAAGGTACACAGTTATTACAAGCAGCGCCAGTCCAGCCAGAAGCTGATTAACTGATCCAAAAAGTGGCCATAAAATTAGGGCTCCCTTACCACTGCCGTTATAGAATGCAAGAGCAAGTGCTGTTCCAACTGCTATAATAGTAGCTGGATGTTTTTTGGAAAAAGCCGGCATTTTCCAGGCCGTGCTTAATTCAGAAATTATGTAGCGTTGTAATCTGGTTGCTGTATCAAGGCTGGTTGCGGCAAATGAAACAACGAAAACACCCATTATTGTTATTGTCAAATCATATGGTATGCCGATTTTTTCAATCATGTTAGCTGAACCGGTCACAATGCACCTATCTTT
>JAHIKR010000048.1 GCA_018897415.1 Pseudomonadota bacterium | reverse complement strand
GTAGTCATTGAATCCCTTTGAGCTTTGCCTCCGCCGTGTAAAACCAAATCAGGCCGGCTTCCTAACAGCCGGGACGCATAAACCCGTAACTGCAACGAATCATTTAAAAAAGCTTTTGCATCTTTGTCATTCCACAAACTAATCATATTCTATTCCCGCAAGCATCAAAGGTGTTTTCAAAAGATAATATATCAAATTTCATGAAAAGATCAAGCCTTGACCAGAACTCCAAAATGTGAAATAATTTTTCTATTATTATGTAAATTTGTTGCATAATTCTTGGGTTGTTCAGTTAGGAATAAAACCAATGCTAAAAATCAAGAATGGAGCGGTTCAAAAAGTCAGGAAAGGAAGGATATGTGGAGTAAGAACCTGAACCTTAGATATATATTCCAACATCCCATCTTTTTGCAGTGGGAAGTTTCATCTTTCTAACTGCATTACCACCTCTATAGCTCTTTGATTGTACGGGTCGCGTTCTAAAACCTTTTGCAAGTGGGTTCTGGCTTCTGCGTAATTGCCTTGATGGTAATAGCACACACCCAAATTCACATGCGCTGAAAGAAGATTTGGATTCAATTCAACTACGGACTGATACATATCTATGGCTTCAGGATAATTGCTCTGACTCAAATAAACATCTGCCAGATGGCGCCTGATTTCGTAGGACCTGGGCGAAATTTCCAGGGCCGTTCTAATGGCCTTTGCGGCCTTGGGATATTGCCCTAAATGATAATAGCACATACCCAGTCTGTCCCAAAAAAGAGAGTCTTTAGAGAGGTCTTTATTTAAAGCCTGTTCTAACTGGACAACTGCTAAACCATATTTTTTCATATCCATCAAGACACAGGCATTGGCTATCTTGAACAGGTGCTCATGAGGCGAAATCTCCATTGCCTTTTGAAAATCTATGAGGGCCTCATGGAAGAATTCCTGTCCATAAGAGATCCTCCCCCGGTAGTAATAGGCATAAGCCTCCTCAGGATCAAGTGCAACGGTAGTATTCAGCTCCCCCATAGCCTTGAGATAAAGCCTCTGAGAATGATAAATCTTACCCAGATCCATATGAACAGACGGGTTTTGAGGGTCAAGCCTTTTTGCCCGCAAAAATTCCCTCAAAGCCTCTTTTATTAATCCTTTTTGGAAATAGGAAACACCCCGTTTATAATAAAAATCTGCTTCTTGAGGTCCTTCAGGTTCTAACTGGAGCCACGCCAAATAATTTTTATATTTTTCCTGGGCAAGGCTCTTGGCCTTTTTAAATCTGTATTCATCGGGCAAAATCTTCAGAGCCCTTTGAAAATCCTTGAGGGCCTCATGGAACAATTCCTGCCGATGATATGTTTTGCCACGATAATAATACGCATAAGCCTCTCCAGAATTAAGATTAATACTAGTATTGAATTCCTTTAATGCCTTTAGGTATACTCCTTGAGAGAGATAAATTCTGCCTAAGTACATGTGTGATAGAGAATTTTGGGGTTCGATCCTTACTGCCCGCAAAAAATTCTTTAAGGCCTCTCCGGTTAATCCTCTATCGAAACAACAAATTCCAAGGTTACAATAAAAATCAGACTTCTGAAATTCATCCGGTTCAAAATTGATTAAAGGAGGCAAAGGGGAGGTTTTATATCTTAGGATTCCCTTAAAGTTTTCCTCTCTCTTAAGTGTATACAAATTCCTGGGCGCAGAAAATTCCAACAAAGGGAGATCATCGGTATTTAATTTGGAAAAAGCTGTAAATTTTTGAACATCTTCTTCTCCCAACAAATAACAACTGAATATGGAGGGTGGGAGATTAAGAGATAGGTTTTTTAAGTCGGCTCTAATTTGGGGAAATCTTGCCATCCTCTCTGAGAGTATCTGATAATCTATTTTAATTTCATTATGTTTCCCGATCAAGAGGATATCATCCTTTGTGCTAAACCACACCTGACAATGCGGGAAAACACTTCTAAACGTATTTATAATCATCTTGAAATCTTGCTCTGACATGGAGTAGGTATGGGCCCACTGAACCATGATACCATCACGATTTAAACGGCTTTTGCACAGTTCATAGTGCTCTCTGGTAAAAAGGCTTGAAATACCGGCTATCCAGGGATTGGAAGGCTCAGAAACAATGATATCATATCTTTTTCTGGTGGCTAAAAGGTAATTTCTGCCATCTGCTATGATCAAATTCAGCCTGGGATCTTTCAAGACATTATGATTGTAATTGTTGAAATATCGGGCGGCTTCCACCACCGCCTGTTCTATCTCAACACAATCTATCTCCCTTAGCGGGTATTGGGCCAGTGCCCCCACGGTAATCCCGCTCCCTAATCCAAGGACAAAGGCATTTTGCGGATCAGGATGTAACAAAACGGGCAGATAACCCAACAAAAGCTGGTTGACCATATCACCTTTGACATTGGAGGCATCGGTCTTTCCATTGACCTTTAGATAAAGTGCCTCGCTATGCTCATGGCCTGAATTTACTCTATCATGGTGGTCGCTCGACAGATATGGTATACGCCTTGTCTCTATAACTTCCCTTACAACAGAGACGGTACAATTTGCCCCGTCTTTATAATAAAGAAGATTTTTGTTATGAATCCTTTCACCTAATTGTTCGTTATGACGGCAACTTGCATAAACAGATATTCCGCTGGTCATAATCGCTTTGTCCCACCCGGGAACCCAAAAAATGCCGGTGAGAGGGATAGTAAATAAACAGCCATAGCATAATTTAAAAAAAGCCCTTTTTTGGTCTAAGATAAGCAAAGTAATACCTATGAAGCTATTAATCAAAATAGCCAGCCACAGAGTTGCCTGAACTCCTGTAAAAGGAATAAGTATGAACCCCGCCATAAAGGAACCTAAAATGCAACCAAAGGTATTAGCGCCATATACTCTACCAATGCTTCCTCCCAAACCAGGCAGGTTTTTTGTGTAGAGCCTGCTTGCTATAGGGAAAGCAGCTCCCATTAAGAGAGTAGGAATAAGCATGACCATAAAGCAAAAGATGAACTGTAAAGATATAATCCCGGTAAAGCTATTGCCAAAAGTAGGGGAAAGTTCTAGAAGATAATAAGGTAATTTTCCTAAAATGGGCATCATCGCAAAAGCCGTTAAGCCAATTCCCAGCTCGATCGCCCCCAGCATGGCCAGGCTAACCCTTCTTTTTCCCCATAGCCGGGCAAACAAGAAACTCCCAAGGGCGATTCCTGCGAGGAAGGTAACCAGCATGGTAGTGAAAGCGTAAGTGGAGCTACCAAGTATTAGGGCCAAAACACGTGCCCAACCTACTTCATAAATCATGGAGGCAAGCCCGGCAAGCCCGAATGCTACGAGGATCGCGATTGAATGCCATCGCTCTCCCCCCTGGGCGGAGGCTCCTACGGGCCAGAGGCTGGTAGAAGTGGCCGGAAGTGAGTGTGCCGGCAAACGTGAACGATGCGTTGAAAGCTTTGCCAGCAATAAGATCAATAGGGCTATTCCCATATTTGTGACAGCGGTCATATAGATCGTCATCTTTATTCCGACGAGGGTGGGCAATAGATAGCCGGCAAAGATGACACCCAGGACAGCCCCAAAGGTATTGATAGCGTAAAGATCTCCCACCCCCTTTCCCAGCCGCTGATAATTCTTGATGAAATATTTGCTTAATATCGGCAGGGTGGCGCCCATAAAGAATGTGGGAATTAGCAGAACCGACATGCACAAAAGAAAACGGAGTATGGTAAAGGGATAAAAGGAGAGACCTTGATATGCCTTAATATAAATCGCTTCAATTCCCTTAAAGATTAAAGGGGTAAAAAAACAATATACCCCTATCCCTGCCTCTAAAAAAGCATATAACTTTAAGAGATTTGAATCCCCGGATGATCCGGAATTCCTGATAAGCTTATCGCAAAATTTACCAAAGAAAAGACTCCCCATGGCCAGGCCGCCCATGAAGGAGGTTAAAACAGCGCTTAAGGCAAAAACAGTGTTCCCAAATACCAGGCTCAGCAGCCTTATCCAGGCCACCTCGTAAATCAGGCTACAGGCGCCTGACATGAAAAAGCACATCAATATCAAACTGCGAATCACATCTTTCCTGTCAACGATTCTATCCTGGACTTTTCCGGTTAATGAGAACCCAATAAACGTTTACTTGAGCCATACACATTAGAATGTATCCCTGGTAGCAGGTAAAGCGGGATTGTTGCAATTGGTTTTCGAGGAATTATGATAATGGCAATTGCTGCATGTAATGGGATAGCCTCCGTGGCAGTCGCCGCACGATTTCTGTTCTATATAGGCCCAATCATTATTGTCATGGTGGATACTCTTATTATTATCATCATGGCACCTGGCGCAGAGGTATCGCCAACTCGCGGTGGAAAAGCTGGTGATACTGCCTGCAAGATTTGTGTCATTTACCTCGGTCCTTATCAGAAACACGTTATTAGTTGAGCCATGGGGCTCGTGGCAATCTAAACATGAAAGCACGTAACCCGGTACGGGAGCAGCCCCGGCCGTATAAGGCGAATCAACCGTAATATATTCGGTCGCATTTTTGGCGCCGTGTTTATCGCCATCGACTGACCAATCGATCTGCCTAAGAGCACGACCTGTACCTATACGAGGATTGGAACTGGTAATGGTATTGGAGGTATTGTGGCAATCAGTACAAAAGGTGACATAATCAGGCGTATTGACTTTGGAAGTGGCCGCAACGGCCCCTTCATCTGGCTCATAGTTGGTACTGCCGCTCCAGTATGGCGGCTGGTAGTTATAGGAACTCATCCTTTCATCAGTATCATCTCCCCACAGGTTATCATGATCAGAAGGGCGTGATATAGCAGTTTTGAGTATAGTCGTGTCTTCAAAGGCAACAGGATAATTTCTTTTAGCGATATGGGGGTTATGACAGGCATCGCATGGGTCGAGGTTGGCATTTAATGACCAAGAGACATTCGCGGCAGTTACTAGGCTTTTCCCCAGTATTTGTGTAACAATATTCGGAAGGTAATGAGAGGAACCTGATGCAGTATGATTAAATTGAGCCGCAATGGTGCTGTCGTCAACCGTCGACTTGCCGCCAAAATTTTTACTATAGCTCCTGTTAATAGTAATAGAACTGGTTTGGGATGAACCTCCATGACAATCAAAGCAAAAGCCCGAAGGAGCACTACCAGATAAATTTGTAGATCTTGTATTAAACAGTAAATAATTGGCCGCACCAGTATCTGAGCCTTCAATGCTGGCATGCTGCTCATGGCAGTGTGCACAATTGCCTGGAGTGTAAGCCGGAAAAGGAGTGCGGTCGACCCCGTTGCCATCAGCATTCCCATGCGCCGAATCGGTATAAGTCCCTGCATAACCAACTCCGCTTCCCAAAAACATGAGGGTTATCAACCATGCAAATATTGTCTTCATATTATTTACCATATAGCTTCGCAATTAGTCGAGTAGTCGAGTGGACAATTGGTCGAGTGGTTAACTACTCAACGCTTCCAAATCCTGCTAAATACTTCTTCTCCCGGGACGGCCTTGACTTCGCCTGAACGTAGCTCTGAAAGACGACGTCTGACTATGGCCGCCCATTTCCGGTCAATGTCAGAATCTGGCGGATTCAGACTCCTGAGGACGGAGTCGACGACAATCGCCCTTTCCTCCACCGGAAGGGAAATTACCTCCGCTATTAAATCTTTCGTTTTCAAGTTGACATACCTCCATAATTCGTTTTTGTGAATAGCCGAGGACCAGAGAGCAATGCAAAACCGCTTCCCAAAAACATCAGGATTATCAACCATGCAAATATTGTCTTCATTTTATTCACCATATAGCTTCGCAATCTCATGTCCCATAGTAATCCCTTCTTATCCATGTCCCTAATGGATTACTGTCTCTATTAAAGCTATATTTTTTTTGATCCAGTCGTTAACAATTGTATCAACCTGAACCCCTTTTTCTCCCGCCAGCTTACGCAAAACATCCGCTACTTCCGGCTCAAGAT
>JAHIKR010000397.1 GCA_018897415.1 Pseudomonadota bacterium | reverse complement strand
CAGCCATGCCCTTAAATCCCATATGCTTCGTTATCGCCGCCGTAAGAGTGGTCTTACCATGATCTATATGACCAATGGTACCTACATTAACATGCGGCTTGGTTCGCTTAAACTTTTCCTTAGCCATATCTCCGCCCTCCTAAAATTAACTCAAAGCTTAACGGTTTGAATAATTCACTTTAAACTTTGAGCTATAAACATTTTTTCATGACTTAATCACCCTGATTGAACGAGAGTCGAGGATGCCCCAGATCCAAAGCGGAAATGGTGAAGCCGTAGTATAAAACTACTGCGAACCATTGACAACGCAGGAGATGGGGTATCATCGGCTCTCGCTCAATTAGGGTTACCAGCGATAATGTGCGAATGCCTTGTTTGCATCAGCCATTTTATGCGTATCTTCCCTTTTCTTGGCAGAAGCACCTCTATTATTAGCAGCATCTAATAACTCTCCGGCCAATTTTTTAGCCATACTCTTTTCAGGTCTTTTGCGTGCAAAACCTATAATCCATCTAATACCTAAAGCCGTCCGACGGGATGGTCTGATTTCTGTAGGAACCTGATAGGCTGAGCCACCTACACGTCGCGACTTAACTTCAATTATTGGCCTAACATTATCAATTGCCTTTTCAAAAATCTTTAGTGGAGATTCATTTGTCCTTTTTTCAATGATATCAAATGCACCGTACAACATCCTCTCTGCTACGCTCTTCTTCCCATCCCGCATCATAGATTTTATGAATTTTGATATGAGCTTATTGCTATACTTGGAATCAGGTATAGTTATTCTCTCAGGTACTTCTCTTCTTCTTGGCATATCTTCACCATAATATTAAATTATTTAGGCTTCTTTGCACCGTATTTCGATCTTCCCTGCTTACGGTCCTCGACCCCCAGTGTATCAAGAATACCCCTTACAATATGATACCTTACACCGGGCAAATCCTTTACACGACCTCCACGAACCAGAACTACCGAATGTTCCTGAAGATTATGCCCGACACCAGGGATATAAGCTGTAACCTCTGCCCCTGTAGTCAGCCTGACCCTTGCAACTTTACGCAAAGCAGAATTGGGCTTTTTGGGTGTTGAAGTATATACGCGTGTACACACTCCCCTCTTTTGTGGAGATCCCTTCAGAGCCGGCGTATTGGTCTTCTTTTTAATTCGCTTCCTGCCTTTTCTAACTAGCTGGTTAATGGTCGGCATATTTTCCCCTTAAAGGACTCTAATATAGTATTCGTAAACGTATTTCACATGTTGACAAAAAAGATTTTAATTATACTCATAGAACAATACTGTCAAGCTTTTTATGCAAAAATCAAATAAAAGCTAAATATGATTTTATAATAATATATCATGTAAGAAATTTAAGTCGGGACAACCTCGACATCACTGTATAAAGGCAAGCCGGTACCTGCGGGAATAAGTCTACCCATAATAACATTTTCCTTAAGCCCCATAAGACAATCTTCTTTCCCTGCAATACTCGCATCTGTAAGGACTTTTGTTGTCTCTTGAAACGAAGCAGCAGAGATAAAACTTTCGGTACTGAGAGAAGCCTTGGTAATTCCCAAAATAAGCGGTTCAGCCACAGCAGGTTTTCCACCTTTTTCGATCACCTCTTTGTTAGCATCCTCAAATCTTACTTTATCTACCTGCTCCTCATAAATAAATTCAGTGTCACCAGTTTCAATGATCTTAACACGCCTCATCATCTGCCTTACGATTACCTCAATATGTTTGTCATTTATCCTCACGCCCTGCAAACGGTATACTTCCTGAACTTCATCAACTATATAGCGAGCTAATGCTATATCTCCCTTGATATTCAATATATCCTGAGGTATCGCTGAACCACCAATCATAGGTTCACCTGCCCTTATATAATCTCCTTCATAAACATTTATATGCTTGCCCTGTGGAATCAGATATTCCTTCTTTTCACCAACATCGACAGGAGTAACTGTTATTTTCTGCTTACCTTTTTTTGTTTCCTTAGAAATTGAAATATATCCATCGATTTCACTCAACACAGCTATTTCTTTTGGTTTGCGAACCTCAAAAAGCTCAGCAACTCTTGGAAGACCGCCTGTAATATCCTTGGTCTTGGTAGTTGCGCGCGAAAGCTTTGCAATAACGCCACCGGCATGGACATAATCACCCTCCGCAACAAGCAAGATAGCTCCCAATGGCAGCATGTATCGCGCCATCCCCTTTGAGCTTGAAAGTTTAGCTGTTTTTCCATCTTTGTCTTTTATAGAAATTCTTGGACGTTCATCAATACTCTTTGATTCAATTATAGTACGACTTGACTTTCCAGTTGCCGGATCAACCTTCTCCTGCATGGTTTTACCTGATATGATATCTCCGAATTTTACAATTCCATCAACCTCTGTAATAATTGGTGTCGCAAATGGATCCCACGTCGCTAAAAGATCTCCGGCTTTAACCTCTTGACCGTCTTTAACTTCAATGTGAACGCCATAGATAACGGGAAACCGTTCTCTCTCTCGTCCGGCTTCACCAATAATGGCTAATTCACCGCCACGCCGGTTCATAACAACAAATTCTTTATCAGCATTTTCTACTATATTCAGATCAATAAAATTTACAGTCCCATCTACTCGAGCTCTGATATCAGCCTGTTCAACTCTCCGGCTTGCTGTTCCACCAATATGAAATGTACGCATTGTAAGCTGAGTTCCAGGTTCACCAATAGATTGAGCTGCTAAAATGCCAACAGCCTGGCCTATTTCAACCATTGCGCCATGTGAAAGATCGCGGCCATAGCATCTGGCACAAACACCATGTTTTGTCTTGCATGTAAGAACGGATCTGATTTTGACGATAGTCACACCCGCTTCTTCAATCTTTTCTACAGCCTCCTCATCTATATCTCCTCCAGCTTTTACAAGCACTTCATCTGTGAAGGGATCAAGTATATCTTCCGATGCAAAACGTCCTAAAATACGCTCTCCCAAACGCTGGATAATTTCTCCGCCTTCCACAAGAGATTCAACCTCAACGCCCATCATTGTTCCACAGTCTGTTTCCATAATCACACAGTCCTGAGCGACATCAGCAAGTCGCCGGGTAAGATATCCTGAGTTCGCTGTCTTTAATGCAGTATCAGCAAGGCCTTTTCTCGCACCATGGGTCGAAATAAAATATTGAAGTACTGAAAGGCCCTCTCTGAAATTAGCAGTTATTGGAGTTTCTATGATTTCTCCTGATGGCTTTGCCATAAGACCACGCATACCCGCAAGCTGACGCATCTGGTCTTTGCTGCCCCTGGCGCCTGAATCCGCCATCATATAAATTGGATTGAAACTTTCCATTAAAACAGGCTTTTTGTCTTTGCCAAAAACAGGTTCGCCTTCTTTATTAACTACTGGAACCATTTTCATGGATTCCATCATCTCATCAGCAACATCGTCGGTTGCTTTTGCCCATATATCAACGACTTTATTATATTTTTCACCTTGAGTAATAAGGCCCTCGGTATATTGTCTGCTTATCTCAGCAACCTGTTTTTCAGCCCTCTTCAGAATTTCCCATTTTGCAGAAGGAATTATCATGGCATCAATTGAAATAGATAAGCCTCCTTCTGTTGAATATTTGTAGCCGATATTCTTCAATCTGTCGGAAAGTATGACAGTAGCTTTTGGCCCTAGATTCCTGTAAGCATAATCAACAAATTCACGTAGAGCTTTTTTATCCATTACTTTGTTGACCGAATCAAAAGGTATCTCGGGCTGCTTTTCTATAATTTCAAAAATATGATATGCGTCATCAGAATAAATTATATTGCTAATCTCCCCCTGCTTAAGAGAAAATACTGTATTAACATCTTCATCTTTTGCCTGATATATCCTCTTGAACTCATCCTTTCTAAGCAAACCAAGAACACCTCCATTCTTTTTGTCGAGGCTCTGTGAATATTGACGTGCCATGTCAACAAAGCTTGCGCCTTTTTGTAGTTTATCATAAACGGTTTTCGCCTCTTTTTCTGAAGGAACCATGATCTGGCGCATTAACATGATGTTATCCTTAGGAATGATTTCCCAAAGCAGAATGCGTCCAACGGTCGTGTCAAATCTCTTTTTATTAATACGGACAGTAATTTTAGCATGGAGATCAACGGCACCTGCATCGTACGCAGAACGGACTTCTTCCGGGCCGGCAAATTTTTTTCCATCTCCTCTGGCTCCTTCAATCTCTCTTGTCATATAATATATGCCGAGGACTATATCCTGGCTAGGTACAATAATTGGACTCCCATTTGCCGGAGAAAGGATATTGTTGCTTGAAAGCATTAATACCCTGCACTCTATCTGGGCTTCAACAGAAAGAGGAATATGGACAGCCATTTGATCGCCGTCGAAGTCAGCATTAAATGCCGTACAAACAAGAGGATGAAGCTGTATGGCTTTGCCTTCAATAAGAATAGGTTCGAATGCCTGAATACCTAAACGATGGAGTGTGGGAGCACGGTTTAACATTACCGGATACTCTTTTACCACTTCATCCAGTGCATCCCAGACATCCGAGGTTCCTTTTTCCACCATCTTCTTGGCGCTTTTTACAGTAGAAACAAGCCCTTTCTGCTCAAGGCGATAATAAACAAAAGGCTTGAACAATTCTAGAGCCATTTTCTTTGGCAAACCACACTGGTGGAGTCTGAGATTCGGTCCAATTGTAATAACGGTACGACCAGAATAATCCACTCTCTTACCAAGAAGGTTTTGACGAAAACGTCCCTGCTTGCCCTTCAATGTGTCACTTAATGATTTTAAAGGCCTCTTGTTGGTTCCGGTAATAACTCTGCCATGCCGGCCGTTATCAAAAAGAACGTCAACTGATTCCTGTAACATTCTTTTCTCATTACGAACAATGATATCGGGTGCATTTAAGTCGACAAGACGTTTTAACCGGTTATTACGGTTAATTACTCTACGATACAGATCGTTTAGATCGGATGTGGCGAACCGGCCACCTTCCAGAGGAACCAATGGACGCAAATCAGGGGGAAGAACAGGAATAACATCCATAATCATCCAAACCGGATTTATTCCGCTACGCCTGAAAGCATCGACTATCTTTAGCCGTTTAGATAGTTTTTGGCGCCTTGCAACTGAGCCTGTAGAACTAATATCCTCTCTAAGTTCTTTATATAAAGCATCAAGATCAATGCTCTCAAGTAATTTCTTAACTGCTTCAGCTCCTATCCCCGCTTCAAATTTTGTACCGTAAACTTCACGCGCCTCGTAATATTTATCATCTGACAGAAGCTGGCCTCGGCTAAGGCTGGTATCTTTTGGATCAACTACAATATAGCTGTCAAAATATAATACTTTTTCAATATTTTTTAGACTCATATCAAGCAAGTTGCAAAGCTTGCTTGGAAGGCTCTTCAAAAACCATATATGGGCACAAGGTGTAGCGAGTTGTATATGCGCCATCCTTTCCCTTCTAACCTTTGACTGAATAACCTCAACCCCGCATTTTTCACAAATAACACCCCTGTGCTTCATGCGCTTGTACTTACCGCAATTGCATTCATAGTCCTTTGTCGGACCAAAAATTTTGGCGCAAAAAAGTCCATCTCGTTCCGGCTTGAAGGTTCGATAGTTGATTGTCTCCGGTTTTTTAATCTCCCCATGCGACCACTTTAGAATCTGCTCAGGCGATGCCAGTCCAATCTTTACACTTTTATAATGTCTTGGATCCATGGGTTTGGCGAAGAAATCATATAGAGTTTCCATTTTACTCCCTTCCATAATTTTCGATCGTTAATCCTTCTCCATAAGGGTTATATTAAGCCCCAAACTCTGCAACTCCTTTGTCAGAACCTTGAAAGACTCAGGTATGCCCGGTTCGAGCACGTTTTGACCTTTTACAATCTTTTCATACATACGTGTCCTTCCAGCCATATCATCTGACTTTACCGTTAAAAACTCTTGCAGAGCATAAGCCGCTCCATAAGCCTCCATAGCCCAAACTTCCATCTCCCCAAGACGCTGACCTCCAAACTGGGCCTTTCCTCCGAGAGGTTGCTGGGTTACAAGTGAATAAGGGCCAATTGATCGAGCATGTATCTTATCATCAACAAGATGATGAAGCTTTAACATATACATTGTACCGACCGTAATTTTTTCTTTGAAAGGCTCTCCTGTACGCCCGTCATATAACGTAGTCTGTGCGGACGTGCTAAGCTCTGCCTCAGACAGAAGGGTTTTGATTTCGTCCTCCTTGGCTCCATCAAAAACCGGTGTTGCCATGTGAACTCCTTCTCTATAATTATCAGCGAAATCATAAAGCTCTTTATCGATCATGTTATCGATCATGTCGTTAACTGACGAATCATTGAATATCCGCTTCATCTTGTCTCGCAGATTTTTAAACTTTTGCTCTTCAAGCAAAGTGTTAATCTGATCGCCAAGGCCTTTTGCAGCATAACCCAAATGAACTTCCAGAATTTGCCCTACGTTCATCCTCGAAGGCACGCCCAGTGGATTGAGAACCATATCAACCGTCGTACCATCTTCAAAATATGGCAGATCTTCCTGCGGAAGAATCCTAGAAACAACGCCCTTATTACCATGACGACCTGCCATTTTATCACCAACTGAAAGTTTACGCTTCATGGCCACATAAACCTTAACCATCTTAATTACACCTGGAAGAAGGTCATCACCCTTTTCGTATCTGCTCATTTGCTGCTCAAATACTGCTCTGCAAAGTTCACGTTGTTCCCTATATTGTTCAAGAACATCGTGCACCTTTTCAGTCAGTTTGGAATCACTCAGAACAATCCCTTCAAGGTGAGCTACAGGAATCCTGGCAAGTATATTTGAATCAATCTTGCTACCCTTTGTGATCAATACCTTCTTGCCTTTTTTCAAGGGTGACTTGCATTTCTTGCCAACAAGCAACTTTCCTAATTGTTCACGAACAACATCTTCAATTACAAAAAGTTCATCATCTCTATCCTTTTTAAGGGCAGCTATCTCCTCATTTTCGATCAAACGCGCACGATCATCCTTCTCAATACCCCGTCTAGAAAATACTTTTGCATCTATTACAATACCTTCAACACCTGGCGGTACTCTCAAGGAAGTATCTTTTACATCTGCAGCTTTTTCTCCAAAAATGGCTCGCAGAAGCTTTTCTTCAGGAGAAAACTGAGTCTCACCCTTTGGGGTGATTTTACCTACCAGTATGTCTCCAGGGCCAACTTCAGCGCCAAGCCTGATGATTCCACTTTCATCCAGGTTTTTTAAAGCTTCCTCTCCGACGTTAGGCATATCCCGTGTGATATCTTCTTTCCCAAGCTTAGTATCTCTGGCTACCACTTCAAATTCTTCAATGTGAACGGACGTATATATCCCGTCCCTGACAAGCCTTTCGCTTACAAGGATTGAATCCTCAAAATTATAACCGCCCCATGGCATAAAAGCCACAGTTACATTCTTCCCAAGAGCAAGTTCTCCTTTATCTGTGGCAGGGCCGTCCGCAATTATATCGCCGGCCTTAACTTTCTGGCCTTTCCTCACAATAGGACGGTGATTAAAGCATGTATTTTGATTTGAACGTATAAATTTTGAAAGATTGTAAATCGTCACATTCTTTTCAGCCTGCTGCCCATTACCTCCGTCCATCATATCATCCGGATCATGCCGCAACACTATGCGGGAAGCATCAACATCAACAACAGAACCATCCTTCCTTGCAACTATTGTAACGCCTGAATCTTTTGCAACTACTCCCTCAATACCCGTACCTACTAAAGGGGCTTCATTTGCTAACAGGGGAACCGCCTGGCGCTGCATATTTGATCCCATCAACGCTCTATTAGCGTCATCATTTTCTAAAAATGGTATAAGAGAAGCCGAAACACTCACTAACTGGTTAGGAGAAACATCCATAAGTTCGATATCCCCCTTTTGAACCATCATAAACTCACCCGCCACCCGTGATGTTACAAGGGGATTGACATACTTCCCTTTACTATCGACAGGCGCATTAGCCTGAGCAATAGGATGCTCCCTCTCTTCAAAAGCACTAAGGAACCTGATCTCATCAGTAACAGTTGCATTCTTTACAACGCTGTACGGTGTCTCAATAAATCCAAAGTCATTAACTCGCGCATAGGTACTGAGTGAAACAATAAGGCCAATATTAGGCCCTTCCGGAGTTTCAATAGGACATATACGGCCGTAATGTGATGGATGAACATCCCTAACCTCAAAACCCGCTCTTTCGCGGGTAAGTCCACCTGGTCCAAGAGCGCTGAGTCGTCGTTTATGTGTTGTTTCTGAAAGAGGATTGGCTTGATCCATAAACTGGCTTAGCTGGCTGGTACCAAAGAATTCTTTAACAACAGCGGAAACCGGTTTTGGATTGACCAAGTCATGAGGCATAAGGGCATCAACCTCCTGCAGGCTCATCCGCTCCTTAATGGAGCGCTCCATGCGAACAAGTCCAATTCGATACTGATTCTCAAGGAGCTCACCCACAGCACGCACCCTTCTATTCCCGAGATGGTCGATATCATCAACAACTCCTTGAGTATCTTTAAGCCTTACAAGGGTTTTTGCTGTTAGAAGTATATCCTCTTTTCTGAGAATATTTAAATCAATCGGAGCGTCAATCCTAAGTCGCAGGTTAATTTTCAAACGCCCCACCTTAGAAAGGTCATAATATGTTGACCTGAAAAACAGGTTATCAACAAAATCCTGGGCGACCTCCGGTGTAGCAGGATTCCCAGGTCTGAGTCTTTTGTAAATCTCAATGAGTGCTTCCTCTTTTGTTTCAACCTTGTCCAGTAAAAGTGTCTTGCGGATAGAATCACTACTGGATATACCATCAATAAAAAGTAAATCAAATTCAGTTATACCCGCATCGCTTAACTTTGAAAGTGTCTCCTCATCAACTACTTCGTTAGACTTTACAATAGGCTTTTTGCTCTTTGGATCGTTTATTGTATATACAAATACTTTACCTAAAATATCTTCAACATTTAAAGGTATTAATTCCATCTTGGCGGATTTCAGCCTGTGGATCGAGGCTTTAGTAAACATACGCCCTTTTTTGACAATAACGGCACCCTGTTTAGGAGCTTTAATATCCCTGCTTGCACGCTGTCCAATAAGGAAATTCTCATTGAATCTCTTATAAAAACGTTTCCTGTTAACAACTATTTTTTCAGTTTCATAGAAATAGTCCAGCAGGTCTTCTGTTGTATATCCAAGTGCTTTGAAAAGAATCGTAACAGGGAACTTTCGTCTTCTATCGATCCTGATATAAACGATATCTTTAGGATCTATCTCCAAGTCTATCCATGAGCCTCGCACCGGAATGATTCTGGATGTGTATATAATCCTGCCGCTTGAATGCGTCTTTCCCTTGTCGTGATCGAAAAATACCCCGGATGAACGGTGGAGCTGACTAACAACAACCCGTTCTGTCCCATTTATTATAAAGGTGCCTTTTTCGGTCATCATGGGAACAGTTCCAAAGTAAATTTCCTGTTCCTTTATATCTCTAATATTGGAAACTCCTGTATCTCTGTCCAAATCGTACACTACGAGTCTGACCGTGATACGTACAGGTATCTCATGTGTCATACCTCTGTGTATACACTCCTCAATGCTGTGCTTAACCTCACCAAATTTGTATGATACAAACTCAAGGGAAGCACTTCCAGTAAAATCTTTTATCGGAAAAACAGACTTGAATACTGCCTGAAGCCCGATATCCTTACGTTTTTCCGGAGAAACATCCATTTGTAAAAACCGACTAAAAGATTCTCGTTGCACACTAATAAGATCGGGTATTTCAACGATTTTTCTTATCTTGCCGAAGTTTTTCCTTATACGCTTTGCTGCCAAAGGCTTTTCCAACATGGTATCTCCAATATAAAAATTATTAGGAATTTATTTGCCATTGGTCCGTTGTAGTAAATGTAAAGCATAAGTAGAGAATGCTCTTTTTATCTACTACAACAGACCGCTAATACGCCGACAATCGAAGACTATCCGCTTTTATTACTTTAACTCGACCTGGGCTCCGGCTTCCTCAAGCTGGGCTTTTATCTTTTCAGCATCCTCTTTAGCTATTCCTTCTTTAATGGGCTTTGGAACACCATCCACTAAAGTTTTGGCATCCTTGAGACCGAGGCCGGTAATTGCTCTGACCTCTTTGATAACCTGAATCTTCTTATCACCAAAACCTGTAAGGATAACATCATATTCTGTCTTTTCCTCTGTTTGAGCGCCACCGGCATCGCCAGCAGGAGCGGCTGCCATCATTGCAACAGGAGCGGCCGCAGAAACACCGAATTTTTCCTCCATTTCCTTAACTAGCTCGGATAGCTCAAGCACTGACATGTTTGCTATAAACTCAATTACATCTTCTTTAGTAATATCCGCCATGTTATATTTCCTCCGATTTAACTTTCAAATTATCTATAGATAGAACTATTATTTTATGCAGCCTCTTTCTGTTCCTTTATTGCCTGCAAAACATTCAACAGTTTTACAGGTATATTATTAAGAGCCACAACAAAAGAAGTTG
>JAHIKR010000396.1 GCA_018897415.1 Pseudomonadota bacterium | reverse complement strand
GTTCTGATCATATAGCGGTTCAGACCTGGCCTCACGAATGTCACGCAGATCGGATTCATCTTCTATACGATCAAGGATGGTCTGGAATGACTTGACGGGTAGTACCACAAACTTTACCTTTCCATTTTCCTTAATTGTCTGGTATTCCATATTTACCTCTTGTAAATGTCGCCCCGTGGGCGGATTTTTACTACTTCTATTATTAACCGGTCATTCTGACGCGTATATATAATACGGTACTGCCCCACTCTAAGACGAAATCCCTCTCGTCCCTTTAAGACATCGATATTAAGAGAGGGGTTGTCCGGATTTGCCGCAAGCTCGTGCAAATTATTCACGATGGCCGATTTTATTTTCAGCGGCAGGCGTGCCAGATAGTTTCTGGCCTGCCGCCTGTATTTCAATTCATACATAGCTTAATTATAGCTTTAAAAGATATATTGTCAAGATGAAAAATTAAGCGTGACTTGAACTGGAATCCTCCTTATACGATGGATGAGGGGCTTAAAGAGACCGCAGAGTGGTATACAAAAAAGCTGGTGAGCTGATAAGCTATTGTGCTGATAAGCTGATATACCGGCAGTGTTGGGTTTACAAATTATCACATAAATTCTCTTGACTACACTCAAATTGCGTGCGATACGTAAAACAGGTGAATTGTTTAAATCTGAGAAAGGAGCCTAACCCATGAAACAAAATATTACATTGAGCATTAACAAAGATCTAATCAGAAAAGCAAAAATATTAGCTGCTCAAAAGCAAACATCTATCAGCGGAATGCTTAGCCAGGAATTACAAAAAATTATAGATGATTCGGAAGAATATGAATTGTTTAAACGAAAGGCTTTGATCAATATCAATCAGGGATTTCATTTGGGTGGAAAAATTGCGGTTTCAAGAGAGGAGCTTCATGAAAGGTAAAATCTTTATAGATACTAACATTTTGATATACGCACATGACCTGGATGCAGGTAGTAAAAATGAAATCTCCGCTGACCTTATGCTAAATCTCTGGGAAAATAGAATGGGAATTATCAGTACTCAAGTGTTACAGGAATTTTATGTGAATGTTACACGCAAGATTTTAAATCCTTTGTCAAAATCAAAGGCAAGAGGAATTATTGAGAGTTATCTGGTCTGGCATGTTGAGTTGAACGGAATCAAAACAATATTATTTGCTTCCGAGATTGAAGAAAGGCACCTTTTATCATTTTGGGATTCTTTAATAATTGCTGCTGCTTATAATGCAAAAGCCGATAAAATTCTCACTGAAGATTTGAACCATGGTCAGATAATTGAAGGTATTCTAATTGAAAACCCTTTTAAAAATGGTGATAAGATGTTGAGCTGATATACTGGCTGGGCAGGCGCAGATTGACGCAGATTAAAGGATAAAGGAGACCGCAGACAGGAGAAGGGAAACCGGAGACCGGAGGACGGAAACTGGAGACGGGAAAAACAGGAAACAGGGGAAGGAAGACGGGAGATGGGAGAAAAGGTTGGCAAGTTTGAAGACCTTGAGGTTTGGAAAGAGGGAATGCGGCTGGCTACTAAAATATATGGGGCGTTGAATACTTGCCGTGATTATGGGTTGCGTGACCAGATGCAGAGGGCTGCTGTTTCTATTGCATCCAACATAGCAGAAGGCTATGAGAGAAATACAAACAAGGATTTTGTCCATTTTCTATATATTGCAAAGGGTTCCTGTTCTGAATTAAGAACTCAGATTTATCTGGCTGTAGAAATAGGTGTTTTTGACAAGGCAACCGGCAACGAGCTGTTGGAATCGACAAGGAAGATTTCTGCAATGCTTCATAATTTCATAAAGGTCAGAAGGGAACGGTTTTAGCATGCCCTCCGTCCTCCTTTCTCCGTCCTCCGGTCTCCCTTTTGTTAAACGAATATTTGATATCATCCTTGCTTCAATGTTTTTTATAGTCTTCTCCTTTCCCATGTTGATTATCGCACTTCTGGTTAAAACTACTTCCAAAGGTCCTGTACTTTACTGTTCGGACAGGGTAGGGAAGAACAACGTGATTTTCAAGATGCCTAAGTTCAGGACTATGAGAGTCGATACTCCGCCAGTCGCTACACACCTATTATCAGATCCCCAGAAATATTATACTCCTTTTGGATCATTTATACGTCGGTCCAGTCTGGATGAGTTGCCTCAGCTTTACAGCGTTTTAAAAGGTGATATGAGTTTTGTTGGGCCTCGGCCGGCACTTTTTAATCAGTATGATCTTATTGAGTTAAGAACAAGAAAAGGAATTCATAACATTACTCCAGGGTTAACAGGATGGGCTCAGATCAATGGTAGAGATGAACTCCCCATTCCTGTAAAGGTTGACCAGGATTACTACTATCTTATGAATAGGTCTTTCATATTTGATATGAAAATTATATTAATAACTTTTTTCAATGTCCTTAAAAGCAAAGGAATTAAGCATTAGCCACCCCAGTACGATCTTCCGGAGCCACCCCGGTACCATCTGCCGGAGCTACGGGGCAGGCGGGGCAGGCACAGACTCAAACAGACTTTTTAAAAAGAATTAACCGCCCGCTTCGCTCAAGACGTAAGGAGCGCAAAGGGTGTGTGTTTTTCAATTGCCGAAGAGGGCACGGCAATTGAAAACTACTCAGCAGCTTCGCTGCGGGTAAAATGGCAGCAATTTGAAACAGGTTGGGAAGATTATACAAAAGAAAGGCATAAGTGGCTCAAAGAGACAAGTGTGTAGGCGCTGGCGGAGAAGATTGTTAAACAGAGGGGCCATGAGTGAGCGGAGGAGAAATGATATGAAAATTCTATCCATGACTTTTTTCAATTAGTGATCTCTTATGTTTATGATAAAAAAAATAGTAGAAGACGAAAGATTTATTCTTGTAACCTCTGCTTGCCATATGCCGCGTTCAATAGCTCTTTTTCGGAAGTTGGGTTCTCATCCCATACCTGCACCTACAGATCATTATTTAAAGGGTCAAAATGAAATCAGTTTAAATTCCTTCTTTCCTGGCGCTGGTGGGTTTGTCAAGCTGGAGAGCGCTTTTCACGAATATTTGGGATTAGCATGGGCAAAGATAGTAGGGCATATATGACAGTCAATTTTTATTCCAAGAGACATCGTGGCTATGACAAGTTTTGCTTTCGGTTGCATCTTTTTGAAAAGCCGTTGAAATCCGGGCC
>JAHIKR010000395.1 GCA_018897415.1 Pseudomonadota bacterium | reverse complement strand
TCTCAAAAAGTTCTGGTAAATCATATTTTGCGACTATTCTCTGGATTCCCGCCTTCGCGGGAATGACGGACGATTAGACGAGATTGTCATTCCCGCGGAAGCGGGAATCCAGGAGCTATTACCCGAACTTATTGAGAACTTACGGATATTGCTATATTTATGAGAACTGCTTTATATTTCATACAAAAATAGTATATCCTGGGTTGAGCGGTTCAACGTTCACGGTTCACGGTTGAAGATTTCTAACTGGCTGTTAACAAAAGGATGACACATCAATTGGAACGAATATTATGTTTCACCCAATGGGTGAAAGAGACTAATCTGAGCATTGTGTTATAAAGTTAAGAATATCAGTAGACTATAACCTTTGAACCTTGAACCCTGAACCTGGAACCAATCATTTTAAGTATATATTTTTTGGCTTTTATCATCAACATCTATTTATTAAATTTCTATACCCTGTTCGCTTGCGGCGGGGAGCTTCACTTTGAGGAAAAATGGAAACCAGATTTGAAAAAAAACTTCTTTGCATAGGAGCCGGCCATGTGGGCGGTCCTACAATGGCTATGATTGCTTATAAATGCCCGCAATATAAAATAACTGTTGTAGATATCAACCACAGGCGCATAGCTGAATGGAACTCTGACAACCTCCCCATTTATGAGCCGGGCCTTGACGAAATTGTAAAAGCGGCCCGAGGAAGGAATCTCTTTTTCAGCACAGATATAGACCAGGGTATAAAGAAGTCTGATATTATTTTCGTAAGTGTCAATACTCCCACCAAAACATTTGGCGTTGGCGCCGGTATGGCTGCTGATCTTCAATACTGGGAAAAGACTGCAAGGCATATTTTGCAATGCGCTGAATCATCGAAGATAATTGTCGAGAAAAGTACTCTTCCGGTCAAAACTGCCCTGGCTATGGAAAGAATTTTTACTTCTAATAACGATGATATCCATTTTGAGGTGCTTTCTAATCCCGAGTTTTTAGCTGAAGGAACAGCTATTAATGATTTAGAAAATCCAGATAGAGTCCTTATCGGCTCACAGCAAACAAAAAGTGGAATAAAAGCCAGGGATGAACTGGTCGAAATCTATGCCAACTGGGTAAACAAAGAACAAATTATTACTTCTGATATCTGGAGCAGCGAACTTTCTAAACTAGTTTCAAACGCATTTTTGGCTCAAAGGATATCATCAATAAATTCAATTTCCGCCCTGTGTGAAAAGACAGATGCCGATATTAATAATGTCGCAAGAGCTGTTGGACTTGACAGCCGTATCGGAAAGAAATTTTTAAACGCAAGCATTGGTTTCGGCGGTTCATGTTTTAAAAAAGATATTCTTAATCTGGTCTATCTTTGCAGGAATTATGGCCTTAATGAAGTCGCTGACTACTGGGACAGCGTTGTTAAAATTAATGATTTCCAGAAAGAGCGTTTTGTTGTCAACATGCTTACCGCGATGTTCAACACACTGGTTAACAAAAAAATATGCCTTTTGGGGTTTGCATTTAAAGCAAATACAGGAGATACAAGGGAAAGCCCTGCCATATATATAGCTAAAAGATTAATTGAAGAAAAAGCAGAACTGGTAATAACTGATCCTAAAGCTCTTAAGAACGCAAAGGTTGATTTGCGGGATATTGATACCAATGTAAAATATGTTGAAGACCCTTATGAAGCAGCCGCTGGAAGCTATGCTATAGCTATAATGACTGAATGGGATATATATAAAGGCCTTGACTATGAAAAAATTTATAGATCGATGATTAAACCTGCCTTTTTCTTTGATGGTCGTAATATCGTTGACCATCAAAGACTTTTTGAAATTGGGTTCAATGTATTTCCAATAGGAAAGCCGGCATTAACGCATTTTTAGGTAAAATTTTAGATATCCTTCATTTATCGGTTTACACTTTTGAAGAACCTCACGCAAAGGCGCAAAGACGCAAAGAAAAGAAATGAAGAAAAGCTTTGGCAATTCCCTGTCTTACTAACTACTGTAAATGCCAATAGTTAAATTGATTCGGGCCGAAAATTGCTGGAAGAAATTTGCGCCTTTGCGCCTTTGCGTGAAATTGTTCTTTTTTAAAAATGTGAGCCATGAACTATTACAATTAAAGGAATTTCGATGAAATATCACGATAAAAAACGCATATTAATCACAGGTGGCGCTGGTTTTTTGGGCTCTCATCTTTGTGAACGACTAATCACCAAGGGCCACGAAGTTCTATGCGTTGACAATTGTTTTACAGGTACCAGAAAAAATATAGCAACTCTTTTAAATAATCCGAATTTTGAATTTATTCGACATGACATTACTTTTCCGCTTTATATAGAGGCGGATGAAATATATAATCTTGCATGTCCTGCATCTCCGATTCATTATCAGTTCGATCCAGTTCAGACGACAAAGGCAAGTGTTCATGGCTCAATAAATATGCTGGGTCTGGCTAAAAGATTAAAAGCAAAAATTCTGCAGGCTTCAACTAGTGAGGTTTATGGGAATCCTGACGTTCATCCTCAGCCGGAAACTTACTGGGGCAGAGTAAACCCTATAGGGATTCGAGCCTGCTATGATGAAGGGAAAAGATGCGCGGAAACTCTTTTTTTTGATTACTACCGCCAGCATGGCCTTAGAATCAAAGTTGCGAGGATATTCAATACATATGGCCCGCGAATGCATCCAAATGATGGGCGGGTAGTTAGCAATTTTATTGTGCAGGCTCTTTTAAATAAAGATATAACTATCTTTGGTGACGGATCACAGACAAGATCTTTTTGCTATGTTGACGATCTAACAGAAGGCTTGATCAGAATGATGGACGCGCCTGATGATTTCACTGGTCCGGTCAACCTTGGAAATCCTAATGAATTCTCCATCCTTGAATTAGCCCAAAAAATCATGGAAATCACCGGATCTAAATCAAAGATCGTTTTCAAGCCGCTACCCCAGGATGACCCATTACATCGCCAGCCGGATATTAGTTTAGCTAAAGAAAAACTCGACTGGCAGCCAACTGTTAATCTGGACAACGGGCTGAAAAAAACAATCGAATACTTTGATGGAATACTGGCAAATGAAAAGACGACGAAATGAATAATAAAACTAAACAGCCTGCATATATCAATATTGTGTATAAGCTCAGCTTGAAGACCACAGAGACAGGAGTCGGATATTTTTCATGCAGTCCAATAAAAGAAATCAGTTTTGAAGAGTCAATTGAGCATTTGAGAGAGCGTCCCTATGATACTTACATGCATAAGCATCTTTTAGACATAATCGCAAAGTTTGATGATACAAAGATGAGGCACATCATTAAGAAAGCAAAGCGAAATGATTATACTTTGCTGGCATTATTATATGAAGCTTCTCTATTATATGACAAATTCACCTTAACTAAAAAATACTTTAAGTCAGAAGAAACTAATAAACTTTTAGCTTACACTCCGCTTAACTTTATCAAATCCAGCCTTTTAGACGATCATGATCTTCATTCAAAATGGATTGCCGTTTTCAAAAGCAATATCTTTGATCATAAGCCACTTCCAGCGCCCGATGATATAAAAATACTACTATTATTCGGCAAGGAAAAACTTTCGGAGATACAAGACAATTCTGTCCATATCCGTGAAATTTACGATAAAATCGCAGGGAATTGCTCAAAAGAAGATAAATGCTCTCCTCCGCTCAAGACAACCGCACAGCATGCTCTGGATAAACTTATAGAATATAATCTACTCACGGATACGGAAATGAGGCATGAATCATCTCTGAGCCCCTTTGGGCTGCTCAGGAAATGGCATATAGGTTACTCCGTCAGGAACAGCCGCCACAACTATATTTTTTTAGGCGATCAAACCAGCTACGGCAAAGGTCTCTCTCTTGATGCGGCAAGGGCATCATATAGCATGG
>JAHIKR010000394.1 GCA_018897415.1 Pseudomonadota bacterium | reverse complement strand
TATGTGCCTGTCCTGGTCAAATCCCAAGGTATAGTGGTTTAGAATATCAATCATATTATTTTGCTCTTTTAAAAAAACTATCTAATACCTGCCCTTTAAAGCTTTTGTTGCATAGAGGGGTGCGAAACTTGAGTAATCTATTTGTTTTCTAAACAATTAGCAGTGAAACCTGGTTTTTTGTGGTGATAAAAGGGCAGAATGAAATAAAATTTCTCGAGAGAAACCATCTAAAGGCTCGCCTTATTGCAATAAGCTTGTCTTTTATTGTTGGCATTTTTCTGATGGTTGCAAAGTTCTATGTTTATCGCCTCACACAATCTTCTGCAATTTTGTCAGATGCCCTTGAGTCTATAATAAATATTGTCGCCAGCGCATTTGCACTTGCTAGCATACTGTTTGCTGCCAGACCACCTGACGAGAGTCATCCTTACGGCCATGGTAAAATTGAATACTTTTCAGCAGGTTTTGAAGGCGCTCTTATTATTTTTGCATCTTTTGGTATTTTCAAGTTTGGATTATCCCGCATTATCAATCCCCAGGAACTTTCTTACCTTCGAGACGGGCTCTTAATGCTGCTTGGTATCAGTATAATAAACTTAATTGTGGGTATTGCGCTTATTCGGGTTGGTAAGCACACCAGTTCACTAATACTTGTAGCGGATGGAAAACATGTGCTGACGGATGTTTCTACCTCCGGAGGGGTTCTATTTGGCCTTTATTTAGTCCAGTTGACAGGTTGGCACTGGATGGATGGTGCTGTTGCTTGCGCTGTAGGGGTAAATATCCTTTTTACAGGTGGAAAGTTGGTCAGAGATTCTTTTGCTGGCCTTATGCATGCCTCTGATCCTGGTCTTCTCAAAGAAGTATCAAGCGTGCTCGCCCAACACAGAAAAGACACATGGATTGATATTCATGAGCTCAGGGCCTGGCGTTCAGGGAACCATATCTATTTTGATTTACATTTAATACTCCCCCGTGACTTTACCTTGGAAAAGGCTCATAGTGAGTCAAAAAAACTTGAAAATATTATTATTAAATATTTCGAGGGAAAAGCAAGCGTTCTTATTCATATGGATCCATGCATTAATCCAGATTGCCCTGTTTGCAGCCAACGTCTCTGCGAAATGCGCACAGAGGAAATGAAAGATAAAATATCCTGGGATAGAAAAACTTTAACCCTAAAGGGAGGGGCAGGAGAACGTTTAATAAATGATCAGAAAAATTCCAATAAGAAGAAGGCTGAAGGTGAAAGGCTGAAGACTGAAGACTAAAGTGAAAGGAAGCTTCAGCCTTCGGACTTCAGTCTATCCACCTATCCTAAAGCTGGATGCCGGATCGAGTCCGGCATGACGGCAGAACTTTGGACTCTCAAGGATTGTTGCGAAAAGATTATTTAACAGGGTAAAAAAACGATCATCGTACCGGTGATGGGCGTATACGCCGGTTAATCAAGATTAAAACAAAATAGTTTACTCTGTGTACTCTGTGTACTCTGTGCGCTGGTGAACAATTACGAAATGGTCGACAGATGGAAAAGATTGGTATAGCGTTAGGCGCTGGTGGAGCCCGAGGATTGGCCCATATTTTGATGCTGGAAGCCTTGGACGAGCTGGGACTTAAGCCAGCCTACGTTAGTGGCACCAGCATTGGTGCGGTCGCGGGCGTGCTTTACTGTTCGGGTATGACGGGAAAAGAATTGCGAGAATCATTAAGTGAATTGACAGTTTCGGAGCGCAATAGTGTAAAAAATATCTTTAACTTTAAGTGGCTCGATTTCATTGCGCCGCAGTTTGATGGCTCTGGTTTGCTAACGACTGAAAATTTTATCAAATTTCTGTTTAAATTAATTGATGCACGAACTTTTGAGGAACTTGATATCCCTTTATTCGTTGTAGCGGCAAATTTTTGGACACGTGAAGAGGTGGTCTTTAAAAGCGGTGAGCTGGTTTCCGCTATACAGGCCAGCATATCTCTGCCAGGAATCTTTGCACCGGTATTGATAGATGACAAGGTCTTAATAGATGGCGGAGCTGTAAATCCTGTGCCTTTCGATATATTACCGAATGATTGTGATCTAACTATTGCAATCGATGTTATTGGACACAGGACAGCAGGCCCGGACCTTATGCCCTCACTGACGGAGACTATTTTTAACACTTTTCAGATAATGGAGAAAAGTATAACCAGGGAGAAGCTGCGTGTTGCCGGCCCTGATATATATATAAAGCCCGATATTTCGGATGTCCGTGTTCTGGAATTTCACAAGGCAGAGCATGTATTCAGGCAGGCACAACCTGCCAAAGATCAGCTAAAGCGGGAGCTTGAGAAACGATTGAAATATTCATGAAAAATACGGCTTAGGAGGAAAATTACTTTGCCATTATCAAAATTCATGCAAGAAAAGATCCCTAAGCTTTTGAGCAAATATGAGATTTCCTACTGTAAAGAGGCTGATTGCATTGAATATTTTATCACGGACAAAAACACACACGAACAAATTTCGTATTCCCTGGTATTGTCTTTAAACAGGTTTTCTAAACAAATTAATGTGGGAAGGTTTTGTCCTGAACTGTATAAACAGTCCCAGTCCAAATATCTTTCAGCAGCTTGCTTTTATTTATTGATACATCATTTCGCAAAAATTTTTCATTTAGCTGAAGGATATGGTATTTATCTTGAGACAAAACCCGCAACCTATAAAAAGTTCTTTTCAATGCTCAAAGATTTTAACTTGAAAGTAAAAAGGATTATACTTTGTAATACTGCCGAGGTATGTGATGTATATCATCAAGATAATATTGATACTTCGATGATTAAGTACTCAGGTGGATAGGCTGAAGGTGGAAGGCTGAAGACTGAAGGCTATTCACCTAACTATTTACGTTTTTTTAAAAAATTTTTCTAAGGTCTTTCTTTAGTTGGCATAGAGAAACCGCCTTTAGAAAGGACTTTACTTTGCCAAGATCTTTTCGGCCTGGAGAGAATTCTACACCTGAGCTAACATCAACAGCATCCGGCATGCTGACTGATACAGCATGGAAAACATTCTCTGGAGCCAGACCACCGGCCAGGATCAGGCGATATTTACAGCCAAAGTTTTTTACTTTTGCCCAGTCCCATTCGAGCGCATTACCTCCCGGCAGAAACCCTTTGCCACATTCTACCAGAAATGCTGATGCTTCGTAAATTTTTGCTTCATCCAGGGTGGGCTTTCCTTCTATAAACAGAGCCTTTATTACAAGAAGATTTTCTTTTTGAAGTCGGCTGACAAGCTCAGGTGATTCCTGTCCATGCAGCTGGACTGCATTAAGGCCACAGAATTCAACCTTATGCATTATATTCGAAAAACTCTCATTAACAAATACTCCCACTTTTTTTACTTCTGAAGGTAAGGCCATGGAAATTTCTTTTGCCTGAATTTCAGATAAATGCCTTGGACTTTTTGGAAAAAAAACACATCCGATCGCATTTGCCCCGAGATCAGCACATCCTATAGCTTCCTCAACACTGGTCAGGCCACACACCTTAACCTGAGGACAGCTATGATTTTTTGAGTGATGCAAATCGACCATTTAGAACGCTCATAAACTATCCCATGAGAGACCTTAGAAAGGCCTGGCAGTCTTCAGCTTTCACAAGGCTTTCTCCGATAAGAAAATTCCATATACCTGCCTGCTGATTTTTAACAATATCATCTCTGTTTTGTATTCCACTGGCAGCAACAGCTATTTGATATGGCTCAAGAAGTGATGCAAGTTTGATGGCATGATCAATATTGGTCTCAAAGGAACTTAAGTTCCGATTATTAATACCGATCAGCCTAGCCTTTGCCCAAGTCGCTGCTTCAAGATCATTTTTTGAGTGTATTTCCACAAGAGCATCGAGCTTGAGTTCATCGCAGAGTTTTAAATAATCACGCAATTGTTCCCGCGAAAGAATACGGGCTATAAGAAGCACTGCATCTGCTCCTATAGCTGAAGATTCGTAAATCTGATATGAAGAAATTAAAAAATCTTTTCGAAGTACAGGCAGAGTCGATGATTCACGCGCTTTTTTCAGGTCATCAAAACTGCCCTTAAAATGAGGCTGATCTGTGAGTACGGATATAGCAGCCGCTCCTCCCTTTTCGTATTCCTGAGCATATGCTGCAGGATTCAGGTCCAGACGAATGGCCCCTTTTGATGGAGATGCACGTTTGATTTCAGCAATGATGTTAACTCCTGAAGGACCCGGTTTCTCTAGTTTTTTAAGAAACGGTCGTCTTTTAATAGATGCAAAAGCATCCTTACACAGTTGACTCTCTGGAATAAGTTTTTTTGCCTCTGCAATTTCTTCTTTTTTATGTTTAAC
>JAHIKR010000393.1 GCA_018897415.1 Pseudomonadota bacterium | reverse complement strand
AACCACTATACCTTGGGATTTGACCAGGACAGGCACATAGAAAGTTTTTCACCAGGGATAAAATGCCGTGCATGTCTCGCTCCTTACAAACTGAGTGGGTATGGTGCCGTTGCCAAAGCCAGAGTGAACATATTTTGCTTTTTAAAAAAACTATCTAACACCTGGCCTTTAAAGCTTTTGTTGCATAGAGGGGGTGCGAAACTTGAGTAAATAATAAGGCGTTTTTTCAATAATCAGAGAAACATATAAAAGGAAGGACTTTTTGATAGTTTATTAAAATCAAACAATTCTTGTTATAGAAATCAATATCCATATACCAATGACTATAAAAAAGATCCCTGCTCCGACTTGTATATAATTTGGAGGCAAAAGGCGACTTAACCCTGCCCCGAATAATACTGCAAGAAGGGAACTCACAATCAAGGCAAAAGCTGAGCCTAAAAATACAGAAATCTTTGAATTGTAATTAGCTGAAAGGCATAATGTGGTTAGCTGGGTTTTATCTCCAAGTTCTGCAAGGAATACTAAACCAAATGTAGTAATAAAAAGTTTAAAATCCATGCTTTTCTCCTGGTGTTGCCGTAAACGCAATCATGAGTTCTTTGCTATCCCTTTAAAAGTTCTGTTGCTTTTTGCACAATGTTTTCAGATGTAAATCCGAATTTTTCCATAACTATATTGCCAGGCGCGGAAGCACCGAATTCATTTATACCGATTACTGCGCCATTGCTTCCCGCATAGCGCTCCCAGCCCATGGAGATACCTGTCTCAATAGTGATCCGTATGGTTACATCAGGCAGGAGTACTTTATCTTTATATTCCTGTGATGTTTTTTCAAATAGCTCCCAGCTCGGCATACTTACTACTCTGACAGAAATACCCTTTTTTTCAAGGATTTTTCCTGCTTCGAGTGCAATGTGAACTTCCGAGCCTGTAGCTATAAGTATAATATCCGGCTTGCCGTCAGAATCAGACAGAACATAAGCACCGTTAACAAGCTTATCAGCAGAGCTGTAAATTGTCCTATCAATAACGGGAAGCTTTTGACGGCTGAGGATTAAGGCAACCGGGCAATCTGTAGTTTTGGCAGCCAGACGCCATGCTTCTACAGTTTCAGTAGCGTCAGACGGTCTAATTACCGTTAGGCCAGGAATTGCCCTTAAACTGGCCAGATGCTCTACTGGCTGGTGAGTTGGGCCGTCTTCGCCAACCGCAATACTGTCATGAGTAAAGATGTATATTACAGGTAACTTCATAAGTGCGGCGAGGCGTATTGATGGCCGCATGTAGTCAGCGAAAACAAGAAAAGTCCCGCCATAAGGCCTGAGCCCTTTATGAAGAGCTATCCCTGACATTATTCCTCCCATTGCATGTTCCCTGACTCCAAAACGGATATTTCTGCCGTCGAACATATTTTTTTGAAAATCATGGGAGGATTCTATAATGGTTTTGTTTGAGGGGGCCAAGTCTGCAGATCCTCCTATGAGATAAGATGTGTTTTCTGCAATGGCATTTAGTATTTTCCCAGATGCAGCTCTTGTTGCTATCGGCCCGTCGTTATTTGAAAAATCAGGCAGGTCCGCATCCCAGCCTTCATTTAACAAGTTATTTAATGAATCATTCAATTTTTTTGATAGATCAGGATATTTACTGCAATATTCTTCGAACTTTTCTTTCCAGATTGATTCTTCTTTTTCTCCCTTATCAATACATCCCCCAAATATTTCGGTTACTTGTTCTGGCACATAAAAAGAAACATTTTCATCCCAGTCCAGGTTCTTTTTTGTTAAACGAATTTCTTCTTCACCAAGAGGCGCTCCGTGCGCATCAGCGGAATCCTGTTTATTCGGGCTTCCAAAGGCGATATGTGTTCGTAAAACAATAATGGATGGTTTTGTTGTTTCTGACTTGGCTTCCTTAATAGCCTTATAGATATTGTTTAAATTGTTTCCATCCTCAACTTTAATTACATGCCAGTTATAAGCCTTGAATCTAAGGGCAACGTCTTCAGTAAATGCTATATCTGTACTTCCTTCAATGGATATTTTGTTGTCATCATAGATGCAGATCAACTTTGCAAGTCCCAGGTGTCCGGCTAAAGATGCGGCTTCAGCGCTAATCCCTTCCATAAGATCGCCATCTCCGCATAGCATGTATGTATAATGATCTATGATATCATACCCGTTGCGGTTAAATATCGTTGCAAGATGCCTTTCAGCCATAGCCATTCCTACAGCATTGCTAAATCCCTGGCCCAAAGGGCCGGTTGTAGTTTCAACGCCAGGGGTATGACCAAATTCAGGATGCCCGGGAGTTTTACTTCCCCATTGCCGAAAATTTTTTATGTCATTCAGGGTTAAATCATAGCCGGAAAGGTAAAGCAGGCTGTAAAGAAGCATAGATGCATGTCCGCCTGAAAGTACAAAGCGGTCTCTATCTATCCATTCAGGATTTTTGGGATTATGTTTCAGAAAGCGTTCCCATAGGATGTAGGCCGCAGGTGCAAGACCCATTGGTGCGCCGGGATGGCCGGAATTTGCTTTTTGAATGGCGTCCATAGAAAGCGTGCGGATGGTATTGATACAAAGCTCATCAATTTCTGACTGGGTTTCCGGCCATGGCTGAGTTTCCGGCAAACCATTATTCATAATTATTATCTCCTTGTTGAGGGAATTTTGATAAAAATCTTTGGTGTTTGGTGGGCTTGTTACACTTGTTTTAATTTATATGCAAGGGTTTTGATCATATATTTTAAGTGCTAAATAGACAGGAATTCAAATCCAAATATGTATTGATGAACTCGTAAAAAGTCGTCACTCCGGTAGATCCCGGAT
The DNA here is from genome assembly GCA_018897415.1 of Pseudomonadota bacterium. Classification (GTDB taxonomy): domain Bacteria; phylum Desulfobacterota; class Desulfobacteria; order Desulfobacterales; family ETH-SRB1; genus B13-G4. Next base: position 5,189 of record JAHIKR010000393.1, on the reverse strand, counting down.
CGAGTCCGGGAGGAGTCCAGATGGTCTGCAACTGCTTGAAAGGACTGGATAGCGCTAAAGCTTCACTACGTGCCCGGCTGGAGTTTATCCCGCACTTGATGCGGGGCCGGAATGACGGGAAACGGTATTTTTAGACTTTTTACGAGTTCATCAAAGTTAATTACTTATATTGTTTGTTAAATCTGAAACATTTGTTATGGATAACTTATTGAAACTAAATTAATCTGATTATCAAGATTGATTGCTTTATAAATGGAGATTTAAAGTATGATACTTGCCTTGGTGTTATTTGTTATCGGATTGTTGATGCTTTACTATGGGGCGGAATGGCTTGTAAAAGGTGCTTCCAGTATTGCACGAAGCTTTGGCTTAACGCCTATGGTTATAGGGTTGACTGTTGTTGCATTCGGCACCTCAGTACCAGAGCTCGTTGTAAGCGTTATTTCTTCTTTGCAACAAAAAAGCATGATTGCCGTGGGAAACGTTGTCGGTAGCAATATTTGCAACATTGCTCTTATTCTCGGGCTTGTATCATTATTTATACCAATTAAAAGTAATAGCTCTGTTGTTAAGAGAGATATACCTATTATGCTCGGGATATCTTTATGTCTTCTGCTGATTTCTCTCAATTCTCAAATAGGAAGGCTTGAGGGAGCTACTATGGTGGGTGGAATCATCCTGTACACATGGTTTAACTATCGCTTCGTTATGAAAGAAAAATATGCAGCAAGCGAAGAAAACTATACTTCAGAGCTTGCAGGTGATGAAATTGAATATATTTCCTCAAGAGTAAAACAAATCACACTTATTGTTGCAGGGATTGTATTTGTAGTATCAGGCGCGGAGATACTGATTGATTCAGCAGTAAAGATAATGAAAATATTCGAGGTAAGCGAAAAGTTTATCGGGCTGACAATTGTTGCTTTCGGGACTTCGCTGCCTGAACTTGCTGTTTCAGTTGTTGCAGCTATGAGAAAGGAGATGGATATCAGCCTTGGAAACCTTTTGGGGAGTAATATTTTCAATATACTCGGTGTGCTTGGAACGGCTTCGCTGGTCAGGCCTATTTTGATTCCAGGCGGTTTTATTCAGAGCGGTTTACTAATTGATTACCTGGTTATGATGTTTATTAGTTTTCTTCCGTGGTTGATGATGAGAAAGAAATACATGCTTACAAAAAAGAATGGAGTTATCCTTTTATCAGGATATGTTGGATACATCGCTTATTTGACAATTAAGGCATTGTAATCAGGTGAATATGCCTCCATAAGTACCGAGGCATATTTTTATCCTTAATTAACAGTTAGTTATTAACAATTGATTGTTGATTATTTCTTTTTTATATTTATGCCCAAAAAGCCAATAATAACAGTCAATAATCAATTGATAACTGTTAATTGCTAATGGACAAAATAACTTGCGGGTAAAGGGCAGGGATAGACTGAAGGTAGAAGGCTGTTAGGGAGCTTGTGGAAACCAGAGGCTGATGTCTTTCAGTAATTTTTCCTTGTAATAAGCTGCTCTGGCAGGGTTGCCCATTATTATATCAAGTTGCCTAGTATCGATCGGAGGGGGCCCGTCCCGTTGAAGCAGTTAGGCAAGGCGCTTTAGAGAAGATCTTGATCACCTGGTAGTAGAGACAGTTGAAAACAGAGATCCGCTTTCCCTAATTCTTGACATTCCAAGAACGACTCTATGGAGAAAGATAAAAAAATATGATATTATGGAATCTCTGGGATAACAAATAATTACAGGGCCATTTTGGCCCTGTAATTATTTGACTATGTTAATTGGGTTTAATGTTCCAGCTTCAGTCCCCAACCCTCAAACATGAATAAGATGGCAAAACCGTACCACAGCGTGTAACCCACATAGAAAACTAGAGAGAATATAACAATCCCCATTTTGTCAGTAATTTTTTGGGGCTCAATTTTATAGTAGTTGTAGGAGGTTTCAACAACCTTCTTTATAACCAATGCAACTACTTTGGCTTCTTTGAACAGTTTCTGCTTTTTCAAGTTTTTATCTGCGGCCATTAAAGCCTTATGCCAGTTATAAAGAACCTGTTTTTCATTGTAGCCATACTTGTTTGAGACCGTTGTTCCGTCATTATTATACATGCTGTCTGAATCTGTCAGGCAGTTTGCAAGGATATTGCCAAGATCGCCAGATACAGTTAGCTGGGCTCCAGATATTTCTGCTGTTGCCCCGGCCTGTGTAAACAAAGATTTTGCCTGTTGCGCCTGGTTTTCGTCTGCCATTTTCAGAGCCATTGTAACGTTGTTTCCTATGAACGTATCGGTTTCTTCCTTTACCTTGGGGATATAGTAGGCTGAACCTTTGGAAATCGAGTTATACAGAGCGTCAAGATAATCCAGTCCGTTTTGGCCTTTGAATATAGGCATAAATATAGCTATCAAAACAGCGATAAACGCTCCCATTAATGCTACTCCGCCAAAAAATTCTTTTTTATGTGCAATCATTAGCTCACACCTCCTCTCCCTTAAGTCTTGGAATATTGGTCAGAAACGTTCCAATTACCCAGACAGAAAATATTCCTATTACGATGAAGAATGCCCACACACCTATGCTTTCAAGCACGCTTGCGACTCCTGGGGCTATTTTAATAACTTCCATTGCGTTAAGCTTTGCCGGCAGGGCAAAGATACGGTTAACGAAACCAGCCAGGACCGCCATTGCATAAAAGCCGCGGATTGTGATTCCCGGAACAACCTTTGTTACCAGTGCGCCTATCTGGATACCGAGTAGTGATCCCAGGAGCATACCCATGGCGAGCGTATAGAAGATAAAACCGTAAATAGCGTACTGGCTTATTGATGCATAACCTGCCGTGAAGACGATCTGGAAGATGTCAGTTCCAACGGTGGTCATAGAGGAAACACCCAGAACATATACAAAGATAGGGAAGGTAAGAAAACCGCCGCCAACGCCCATAATACCGGCTGCAAGTCCAACAAGCGCACCGCTAGCTACCAGGAATACCCATGAAATGCCTCTGCCTTCTGGTACAAGGTCGAAATCAAATTTGACCAAAGGAGGTATTTTCACGGCCTGGAGCTTTTTGGGCAGACTCTTCATCTCGGCTCCTTCACTTTTGCCGCCATGTGCACCCTCATCTGCTGCACCAGGAGCTTTTCTGGCCCTGAGAAAGTCTGTCAGGGCGTAAATACCCAGAAAACCCAGCATACCTGAATAAACACTCGTGATAAATGCATCGCTGAGAACCGGGTTGATTTCGTAAAGTACGCGGTTAATAATTCCGCCAGCCGTAGCTCCTATGATTGCTCCAATAAGGAAGACTATGGCCAGCGGTACTGAAACGTTCCCGAGCTTCCTGTGGATAATACTTCCCATTATTGCCTTGGCAAAAATGTGAAAAAGGTCGGTACCAACGGCCAGAATACCTTTGATACCTGCGCTCATCAGGGCAGGCGCGATGATAAATCCACCACCTGCACCGATACAGCCGGTAATCAGGCCGGCACCCATTCCGATAAGAATTGATATGATAAAAATACCTGTACTGTAAAAAGCCGGGCTGTAAGCCTTCTTCCCGCCAAGCAGTTCGGGAAGGGCTCCGCCCACCTGATCAGCAAATGCAATACTTCCCAATATAACGGGAATGGTAAGCAAACCAAGAATAAGAAGCCGCTTTTTGTCACCAAGTATTGTATTGGAAACATCAAGCTCCCATTTTGCATGGGCTCTTGCGCCCATCATCATAAACTTACCCAACTGATTAAAGAAATTCATAATAATAGTTCTCCTTTTCCTCTAATTTTATAACATGTTCAATATCAGTTCCTATTCAAAGTAATAAATTCAATAATTGTGAACGTCTTTTCGCTTGATTTAATAATTAGATATTGAACTTGTACATTTTATGTACAAATGAACCATCTACCACAAGCTATCTCATTGTATTTTACCCCTCCCTTCTATAAATTTATTGCTCTATTATAATTTTACGCCCATGTCTGATAATAATCTTTGCTGCTTTTTTTTTCAGGGCGTCTTCTAATCCAATAACTTTAAGTGCATCTTCCAATTTTATCATACCGAGTATTTTATCTTTGCTTGTTACAGCAATGCGGTCGAGGTCGTTTTTAAGCATGACTTCAATTGCATCTGTAATCTTATCCTCTACAGAAACAGATGGTCTATCGGAAAGATTTTCATCCATGAGGAGGGTAATTTGTTTAACCGTTAGTTTTTCCATTGTATTTTTTTGAAAAAGGGCTCCTCTTTATAAAAAAAGACAAATATAAGCCACACTTGAAGCTCACTCACAGCCGGTTTGTTTCATAAGGCTAAAATGTTACATTGAGACCTTTGAAAAATGCTATCTTCCTGTCATTCCCGCGAAAGCGGGAATCTATAACTAATTGAGAATGCTTGTCCTCGACCTGATCGGGGACTGGATTCCCGTTTTCACGGGAATGACAATCTTGTCCTCGACCTGATCGGGGATTAGACTATTTCTAGCAAAATTCAAAGGTCTCACATTTATTTAACTGTGCTTGAATTTTAAAATTTTGTCAACTATTTGGTTACAGTAATTGGAAGGATAATGTCAAGAATTTTGTGTGAAATAGATGATACCACGGGAAAGAATCTCGCCGGGTGTCTGGTGGAGGCTGGAATGGCAGAGTATGAGAAATGAACTTAGAGAGCTAAAAAAGGAAACCTAAGGCAGAGAAGAATAAATAGCGCCAAATAATTACAGGGCCATTTTGGCCCTGTAATTATTTGACTATGTTAATTGGATTAATGTTCCAGCTTCAGTCCCCAACCCTCAAACATGAATAAGATGGCAAAACCGTACCACAGCGTGTAACCCACATAGAAAACTAGAGAGAATATAACAATCCCCATTTTATCAGTAATTTTCTGTGGTTCAATTTTATAGTAGTTGTAGGAGGTTTCAACAACCTTATTTATAACCAATGTCACAACCTTGGCTTCTTTGAACAGCTTCTGCTTTTTCAAGTCCTTATCTGCCGCTTTTAAAGCCTTCCACCAGTTATAAAGAACCTGCCTTTCATTATAGCCATACTTGTTTGAGACCTTTGTTCCGTCATTATTATACATGCTGTCTGAATCTGTCAGGCAGTTTGCAAGGATATTGCCAAGATCGCCAGATACAGTTAGCTGGGCTCCAGATATTT
>JAHIKR010000392.1 GCA_018897415.1 Pseudomonadota bacterium | reverse complement strand
TCATTATAAAAAGATGTATGTATTAATGAAAGAATCTTTTTTAAAATGGCTTTCAGAAAAAACAGGTCTCGACCCTTATGATATTAGTCGAGAACTTGGGCAGACAATGGAAAATCTTTTTAGCGAGATCGAAAGCGAATATGGATCGGTTTCAAAAAAAGATCTAAATTCAAAATACATACATCTTTTTATAACGAAGTAACTTTACCTATTAGTCAAAGTGTGGTAAATTAAAATAATTTAATTATTTAAAGAAGTTATCTGTCATTTTAATAGTATAATACTCTAAACTAGTTAAAGGTTATGAGCCAAAGTTCATAATTAGTGATTGACCGAAAACTATCCGAACTTGTCATTTCGAGCGAAGCGAGAAATCTTATGGCATTGACAATATGACAGAAAGAGAGGTTTTCGTTCAGACACTAATTATATACTAGTGTCGCGTCATGCGTGAAATATCGTATCAGGTACTCGTCATTCCCACGAAGCCTGTCCTCGACCTGATCGGGGAGTGGGAATCCAGTATTTCTGGCTACTTCGGTGATTCTGGATTCCCGCTTCCGCGGGAATGACGGTCATCTTTGCGACATTACATAGATGACAGGACACTAGAAAGGAAGGATATAGAAAGTGGAAATTATAGTATTATTGAAGCAGGTTCCGGCTACAGAATCATTTATCGGAATTGCCGATGACGGAGTATCCATAAAGACTGAATACATTAAGTGGGTCATTAACCCCTATGATGAATTTGCAGTTGAAGAAGCTCTTCGTATAAAGGAAGCGCAGGGAGGCTCTGTTACCGTTGTTTCTGCAGGTCAGGAAAGGGCTGTAGAGGCAATAAGAACTGCTTTGGCAATGGGAGCTGACAAAGGGATATTGATAAAAGATCCTGTTGTAGATAACTGTGATGCTCTGGGTATTGCAAGAATCCTTGCTGCAGCCGTAAAAGATTTGCAGTTTGATTTGATTATTGCCGGACAGCGGGCTGTTGATGATGATAATTTTCAGGTTGGCACTGCTGTGGCGGAGTTTTTAGGTATTCCAAATATTTCTCTTGTTATAAAAGAAGAGATAGCAGACGGAAAAATAAAATGTCAAAGGACTGTCGAAGGTGGAACAGTTGTGCTTGAAGCTCCGTTGCCAGCTCTTTTTACAACGCAGAGAGGTCTTAATGAGCCACGCTATGCTTCTCTGCCAGGAATCATGAAGGCAAAAAAGAAACCCCTGGATATTAAGTCTCTTTCAGATATAGGTGTTGACGCTTCAGAGATCGGAGAACCAAAGTCAAAGATTTTGGCGATGAAACTGCCTCCGGAAAGAGAGGGAGGAAGAATTATTAAAGGCGATTCTTCCCAGTCAATTGTTGCAGAACTTGTCAATGCTCTTCATAAGGAGGCAAAGGTTATTTAGTGCCTGAACGAAAACTGCTAATTTTCCCAATTTCTGCGTCAGGCTTAAATTTTAATCCTCAAAATACTCCATGTATTCCTGCGGTTAAAATTTGCGCCTTCCTTGAACTTGAAAAAATTTTATAGTTTTCGTTCGGGCACTATTTAAATATTTATAAGGAGATGAATATGTCAAATGGTGTAATTGCAATAACAGAACAGTCAGAAGGCATCTTTCGAAAAGTTACTTATGAGGCTTTAAGTGAGGGTAACCGCTTGGCTGAAAGTCTGGGTTGTAATCTTACAGCCGTGGTTCTGGGATCAGGCATAGAAAATATTTCTGATGAACCCGGGAAGTATGGTGCAGACAAAATAATTGTTGTCGATAACCAGGCTTTAAGTGAATATATGACTGATGCATATACTAATGTAGTCGCTGATATTGTAAACAAAGAAAATCCGTCTGTACTAATTATGGGGGCATCTTCTCAGGGTAAGGATATGTCGGCACGTCTATCCGCACGTCTTAACGCTCCGCTGGCTATGGATTGTGTGGAGATCCGTGTTGAGAATGGAAATATTATTGCCACACGCCCAATGTACGGGGGGAAAATTCTGGCTGATGTGGCACTATATGGGAAGCCGCAGATTGTTGCTATTCGACCCAATGCAATGGGTATTGCCGAATCTTCCGGAGCCGGAGTGATAGAGAAGCTTGATATAGATGTAGGTAAAACCGATCTGATGTTTGTTGAAAAGAAGTTGGATATCGGCAAGGTTGAGCTTACAGAAGCGGATGTGGTTGTATCAGGTGGCAGAGGAATGGGAGGGCCTGATTTTTCTGTGATAGAAGAATTGGCAGAATTGCTTGGTGGTGCTGTGGGTGCGTCGCGGTCTGCAGTTGATGAGGGATGGCGGCCTCCTTCAGACCAGGTTGGACAGACAGGAAAAGTCGTTTCCCCAAATCTTTATGTTGCCTGTGGAATATCCGGGGCCATACAACATCTTGCGGGTATGTCTTCATCAAAAGTTATTGTTGCTATAAACAAGGATGATGAAGCGCCTATATTTCCAAAGGCTGATTTTGGTATTGTTGGCGATTTATTTGAATATGTTCCTTTAATTACGGAAGAGATAAAAAAATTAAAAAGTTAAAAGATATTTGTGAACTTAAGTAGATGTTAAGCATGGGCTGCCTGTTGAATAAGGTAGCCCTTTAACTTTTATCCCATCGTGTTTTAAATGAAGCTGCATTTGGTAAGTTTAGGTTGTGCTAAAAATCTTATTGATAGCGAGGTTATGCTTGGAAGCCTTGTTAATGCAGGTTGGGTAATTACAGATGACCCTGCTAAAGCAGATATAATAATTGTTAACACCTGTAGCTTTATTGAACCAGCTGTCAATGAATCAATAGATACCATCCTTGAACTGGCAAAGTTTAAAAAAAACGGAGTTTGCCAGCACCTTATCGTTACAGGATGCCTCCCTGAACGTTTCAGAGAAAAAATAGTACGTGCTCTGCCGGAGGTTGATATTTTCCTGGGCACAGGCGCTTTAGATAGAATTGTGCATGCAGTCGAAGATCCTCTGAACTTTTCAAAGTGTCTTTTACCGGATCCCAATTTATTAGCGATGCAGACAAAAGACACACATAGAGTGCGAAGTTCATCCCATATTGCCTATATAAAGATAGCAGAAGGATGCAGCAGGCATTGCACCTATTGTATTATCCCAAAACTGCGTGGGAAATACAGAAGCCGTAATCATGCAGATATTGTTGCAGAGGCTCGTTCTATGGTCCTTTTAGGCATAAAAGAACTGATACTTGTTGCCCAGGATACAACGAGTTATGGCAAAGATCTAAATATGTCAGTTGGCTTAAGCGGGCTGTTTGAAAGTATTACAGAAATATCTGAGAATGTGTGGGTAAGGCTTTTGTATGGACATCCTGATAGCATAGATGAATCAGTTATAAAAACTATTGCAAAACATGATAATATCTGCACTTATTTTGACATTCCGATTCAGCATGTCAGCGGTACTGTTTTAAAAAGAATGGGCAGAAAATATACACGTGATGACTTGTACAGGCTGTTTGAAAAGATCAGAGAGATAGCTCCTGGTTGTGCACTGCGAACAACAGCTATAGTGGGTTTCCCTGGAGAAACAGATAAGGACTTTAAAGAGTTGTTTGATTTTGTAGAAGATATTTGTTTCGATCACCTTGGTGTTTTTATATATTCTGACTCTGAAGATCTGCCATCTCACAGACTTGCCCACCATGTTCCGAAAAACACAGCAAAGAAAAGACATGACCGGCTAATGTCTCTTCAGGCAGATATTTCTGTGAAAAATAACCAGAAATACATAGGAAGGGTTTTGCAGGTTCTGGTGGAAAAGAAATCAGAAGACAATATGTTTATTGGCCGAACATATTTTCAGGCTCCGGAAGTAGATGGAATTACATATATTAATTCAAGCCAGTTGAAGCCGGGCAAATTTGCCGGCATAAAGATTACAGACGCTTTTGAATATGACCTAGTAGGAAAAACAGTATGAGCGATCTAAAAAATAAAATACTTTCCATGATAAGTGAAGACCTTGAGGAAATTGAACACGCACTTAAAGAGAACTTAAGTCCGTATCTTGATCTGGTTTCAGAGGTGGCGAGTCATATATTATTTTCAGGAGGCAAGAGATTGAGACCTATGCTGATGATTCTTTCAGCAAGAATTTGTGGCTATAAAGGAGAAAAGGATAAAACTTATTCCACAATTTTTGAATATTTACATGCTGCCACCTTGCTGCATGACGATCTTATTGATGGGGCAACTTTGCGGAGAGGGAAACCTGTAGCCCATTCATTATGGGGGAATCCTATAGCAGTGCTGACAGGGGATTTTCTTCTAGCTCGTTCACTTTCTATTTCAGCTGAAATAGGGCTTCCCAAGATAATTAAAATTATATCAAAAATTGCCGAGGATATGTCACAGGGAGAAATACACCAGTTGCTAAGAAGGGAAAATTTAGACCTGCCAGAAGATGAGTATATGGAGATAATCCGGCGCAAGACTGCTGTACTCATGCAGGGAGCATGCTGGACGGGCGCCCTCATTGCAAACGCTTTGGAAAAAGAGGAAAAAGCTCTTTCAGACTATGGCTTTAATCTAGGGCTTGCTTTTCAGATGGCGGATGATCTGCTTGACTATACATCTGATACAAGCATTCTTGGGAAGGAGGTAGGAACTGACCTGAAAGAAGGAAAACTCACGCTTCCAGTTATATATTCATTAAAAGAAGCCAGTTCTGAAGATAGAATCATTATGGAAAAAATAATTACAGATAAAAATTTTTCTTTTAATGATTTTGAAAAATTGATAGAATTATTAAAAAGATATGGAGGCCTTGAATATACAAAAAAACTTGCATCAAAACATATTGAAAAGGCGAAAAACTCTATTCTCTTCTTTGAACCTTCTGAAACAAAAGAGTTGCTTTTAAATATAGCGGATTATGCTCTGATTCGTAAGGCTTAATATATGTATTTTTCTTCATTGATTAAAAGATTGCTTTTTACAGTTTTTATACTTGCAGTTGCTGCAAACTTATCAGGTATTGTTAATGCTGAGGAAGATGTCTCGGGAAAAATTATTGAGGTAATAGGAACGGGTACAATTCATGGTGGGAATGTTGCAGAAGCAAGGGATCAGGCGATTAAAAACAGCCTGGTTTCTGCGGTTGAGCTCGCTGTTGCGGATTTTTTACCCCTTGAGTCAATGATACAGAATTTTAAAATATTAACTGAAATTCTATATGATAATACTTCAGAATTTGTTGAATATTACAAAGTCCTCACAGAATCGGTATCCAAGAATAAATACAGAGTACTTGTTCAGGCAACGGTTTCAATTGATGCAATCGAGGAAAAATTGATAAGCGCAGACATAAAGGTTTACAAAAAAAACTTGCCTAAAATTCTTTTTTTTATTGCAGAGCAGAATTTTGACGACATCTTGCCACGTTACTGGTGGTCGGAGGATTTAACTTTTGTTAAAGGTTATACAGAGATTGCCATGACCGAGAAGATGTTAAGAAATGGGTTCTCTGTAATTGATCAAAAGAGTTTAGTAATAAATGAAGAATCTGAAGCTTTAAAATACAAAGCCGATCTTAGCAATCAGGATGCTGTGAGTCTGGGAGCTGTTCTGCAGGCAGATGTGGTAATAGTGGGAAATTCTAAAGCAGATATAGCTCCAAACACTATGGGAGAAAATATAAAATCATTTAAAGGCACTGTGTTTGCCCGTGCCTTAAGGACAGACACAGGTGAAGAAATTGCTTCTACCAACCAGTCAGCGGTATCAGTTAATAAAGATGATATTGCCGGGGGAAGGGATGCGCTTTCAAATGTAGGATATCTTGCAGGCAGTGACCTGGCTTCACAGATAATCAGGGAATGGCATAAAGAGGTTAAGAAGAGCGTTACAACTCTTGTGATCATTGTTGAAGGTACTAGAGCTTTATCAAACCTTGTCGTTTTTCGCGCCGAATTGAACGAAATACCTGGTGTTGATTCAGTACAAACAAGTGAAATGAAAGCTGATGAGGCAACCATAATTGTAAATTTCCAGGGAAATGCAAAGGAACTTGCAGATGCTTTGATGTTGAAGAATTTTGAATCATTTGGTATTAATATATATGAAATCTCTCAGAGCCATTTAAGAGTCAGGCTTGTTTCGAGTTAGAATAACATAGAAATATTATTGAGACCTAGACTAAATTGAGTATAAACATTCCTAATATTTTAACCGTTATCAGAATACTTCTGACCCCTCTTTTTGTTATTTTTTTGCTGAGAAATTTGTTTTCATTTGCCCTTTTGGTCTTTACCATAGCTGCTATAAGCGACGCATTAGACGGGCTTTTTGCAAGATATTTTAACCAGCATACAGTACTTGGGGCTTACCTTGATCCTATAGCAGATAAGCTCCTTTTAACCTCGGCTTTTGTAAGCTTGGCGATTCTTAAAATAGTGCCCGGCTGGCTGACAGTTATTGTAATAAGTCGGGATATCTTGATACTGCTTGGCATTGCTATTTTTTCAATTATCAATGTTGATTTTGAAGTGAAGCCGAGTATTGCCAGTAAATGTACTACCGTTGCCCAGCTTTCCACAGTCTTTTTAGCCCTCCTTCATCCGAAGCTCCCCGATTTTTATATGATTCAATGGTCATTATACTGGCTCACGGCCGGGCTTACAATAATATCGGGCCTTCATTATATTTACATAGGCCTGAATATTCTTCAGACCGCTTCGGAAAATAGTCAGGCACAGAAATAATTCAGGGGGACGGGGATCAGTTTTTAAAAGAATTCTGGAGGCTAATATGTCAAAGAAGGTAAGAGCTCATGCAATAATAAGCGGCAGGGTTCAAGGAGTTTTTTTTAGAATGGAAACAAAACGCGTGGCAGATAGCTGCGAGGTTTTGGGATGGGTAAGAAACAGAAGAGATGGAACAGTCGAAGCCGTTTTTGAAGGTAATGAAAAAAATGTAAACTCAATTCTTGAATGGTGCAAGGACGGCCCGCGCCTTGCTGATGTTAAGAAAGTGGATGTGGAATTGGAAGACTTTACAGGTGACTATTATGAGTTTGAACTCAGATACTAAGAGTCTGTCATGAAATAAGTGTGGTGTTAAGGCGGTCTGTTTAAGATTAACAAATTAAACAAACTGCCTTTAAATTCAGCTTGAGCTATATAGCGGCTTTTAGTTTCTTGCCGGGCCTGAACTTAACAACACTGCATGCTTTGATTTTAAGCGGTGCGCCTGTTTGAGGATTACGGCCCTTACGAGCTTTCCTGCGAACTTTTGAAAAAGTCCCAAATCCCACGAGAGTAACTTTGCCGTCTTTTTTCTTTAGCGCCTTTGTTACACCATCCATGAAAGAGTTTAGTGCACCTGATGCTGCGACCTTGGAAATGCCCGCATCGCTTGCCATTTTTTCTACTAATTCTGCTTTTGTCATACTTACTTCCCCCTTTTTTTGTTATTGATTAATAACAATAAAACACCTCTTTTATGAGCTC